>JBDSFL010000282.1:0-7731 GCA_039919545.1 Thermoanaerobaculia bacterium
GTTCCTATAATTGAGAATGAGGACCTGACCCCCGTCCGGCTTGGTGACCCCCGTCCGGCTTGACCCCGTCAGGCGGCCTCGCCCACGCCTTCGTTCAGGATGCGTCCGTCGCGAATTCCCACGATGCGGGCCGCGCGCCTCGCCAGCGTCATGTCGTGCGTGATGACCACGAGCGTCCTCCCCTGCTCGGCCAGGTCGAGGAACAGACTCATGATGTCGCTCCCGGACGTGGTGTCGAGGTTTCCCGTGGGCTCGTCGGCGAGCACGATGCTCGGCTCCATCGAGAGGGCGCGCGCGATGGCCACGCGCTGCATCTGCCCACCCGAGAGCTCCGTCGGCTTGTGGTCCATGCGGTCCTGCAGGCCTACCTTGTGAAGCAGCTCCTCGACACGTTCGCGACGGACCTTCGGCGCCACGCCGCCGAAGACGAGCGGCATCTCCACGTTCTCGAACGCGGAGATCTGCGGCAGCAGGTTGAAAGCCTGGAAGACGAAGCCCACGCGGCGGTTGCGCACGTCGGCCAGCTCATCCCGCGTGAGGTCGGCCACACGCTCGCCTCCCAGCGTGTACTCCCCTTCGCTCGGCGTATCGAGGCAGCCGATGAGGTTCATGAGCGTCGACTTGCCGGAGCCGGAGGGTCCTACGATGGCGACGAACTCGCCCTTCTTCACCGTGAGGTCGATGCCCTTCAGCGCTTCGACCTTCACCTTCCCCGTGTCGTACACCTTGCGGATTCCCTCCATGCGGATGATGTCGTCCGGGTTCCCTTCCGCGTGTCCCTGCCTGCCATTCCTGCCGTTCAGCGCCATGTGTTGCTCCTGTCACTCGTATCGAAGGGTCGCGGCGGGATCGATCGCGGCCGCGCGGCGCGCCGGGAAATAGCCCGCCATGACGCCGATCACGCCGAGGATGGCGGCCGTGCCGAGGCCGATCACGGGAGAAAGCGTCGGCCGGCCGAGAAAGGCCATCACCTCGTTCCCTTCCATCGGGATGAGCCCCAGCAGCGTGACGAGGAGGATGGCGATGACCATTCCCGCCGCGCCGCCCACCGCCGTGTACAGCAGCCCTTCGAGCACGAAGGGCCCCGTGATCCACGCGGCCCGGGCGCCCAGCGCCATCTTCACGCCGATCTCGCGCGTCCGCTCGCGCACGACTGCATACATGATGTTGGCCACGCCGACGCCGCCGATGAGCAGCGTGAGCACGCCGATGATCCCGAGGAAGCGCTCGATGCCGATCGAGATGTTGTCGTTCGTCTTCTGCGACTTCACGGTGTTCCAGGTCGACAGGGCGCGCTCGTCGGACGGGTCGTAGCCGAGCTTGCCGCCCAGCAGCTCGTTCACACGCTTCAACCCCGGCACCATGTCCTCGGGACGCTTCGTCTTCAGGAGCAGGACGTTGAGCTTGTCCTTCCCGAAGAGCGCGCGGAAGGTCGACTGCGGGATGACCGCGTGGCTCCCCTCGGGGCCGCCGTAGTTCCCCATCATCGTCTTGTGGCCCATCACACCGATCACCGTGAACGTCGAATTGTTCAGCGAGAGCGCCTTACCCACGGGCTCTTCCTTGCCGAAGAGGTCCTTCGCCAGCTCGTCGCCGAGGAACACGACGCGCCGCTTCTCGCTTTCATCCACCGGAGAGAAGAAGCGTCCGCCCGCCTGCGCGAAGTGGTGGCGCGCGTCGCCGTAGGTCCAGCTCGTGCCGATCACGCGACCGTTCACCGTCTTGCGGCCATACGAGAGATTCGTGCGCCACGACACGAGCTCGCCGATCAAGAGCCCTTGCCCGGACATCCGCTCATTCAGAAAATCCACGTCGTCCATCCGGAGCCGGATGGGCCGCCCCGGAGGCATTCCCTTCCACGCTTTCGTCGTCTCGCTCGGCCACATCACCGAGATGTTCACGCCGAGCCCCTTCGAGTTCTTGGAGAGCTGCCGCTTCAGCCCCTCGCCGAAGGCCAGCAGCAGCAGGATCGCCACGGTGCCCCAGGCGATGGACGCGATCGTCAGCACCGCGCGCTTCTTGGCGAGGCGGGAGGACTGGAAGAAGAGGTGAAGGATGACTTTCATGGCTCGCCGCTTCAGAGCTTCATCGCGATGACAGGATCGAGGCGCGAGGCCTCACGTGCCGGGAAGTAGCCCGCGAGCAGGCCGATGACGCCGAGGATGGCGGTCGTGATCAGCGCGACACCCGGCGAGACGCGCGGATCCCCGACATATTCGGTGAAGCCGAACTTCGGGAAGACCGCGCAGAGGCCGAACGAGATGGCGAAGCCGAGCGCGCCCCCCACGCCGGTGACGACCAGCGTCTCGAGCAGGAACTGCGTGAGGATGAACCGCTGGCGGGCGCCCAGCGCCATCTTGATCCCGATCTCCTTCGTCCGTTCCTCGACGACGACGTTCATGATGTTCGACACGCCGATGCCGCCCACCACGAGCGTGAGCGAGCCGACGATGTCGAGGAAGAGCGTGAAGGCGAGCATGAACGTCTCGAAGAACTTGAACTGCTCTGTCGTGTCCCACAGCGACAGCGCCTCCTGGTCCGTGGGGTCGAAGCGCTGGCGGTGCGCGAGCACCTGCAGCACCTGCGTCGAGAGCTCCTTCGTCTTCATCGCCGAGCGCGACTGGAAGATGAAGTTGTTCACGTACTTCTTCCCCATCAGCGCCCGGAACGTGGTGCCCGGAATGAACCCTTTCGAGCTGTCGCGACCGCTGTAGCTCGAGTCCTGGTCTTTCTTCACGAGCACGCCGACGATCAGAAACGGCGAGCCGTTCATCAAGACCGTTTTTTCCACGGGCGAGGTCGTCCCGAAGATCTCGGCGGCGAGCTTGTCTCCGATGAAGAGCACGCGCCGCTGCTGCGCCATATCGATCGGATCGATGAAGCGGCCCCCCTCCTGCGGGATGCAGTTGCGCATGTCGCCGAACTCGGGGGACACGCCGGAGATGTCGATGGGCACCGTTTTCAGCTCGTAGTGCAGCCGCAACGTCTCGGAGTACTCGCTCGAGATCGCCTTCAGCCCCTCGGCCTGCTGGCGCACGGCCTCGATGTCCTCCTCGACCAGCCGGATTCGCCGCCCCTTCCCGAGCCCCTCGAACGGCATCGAGGTCAGCCCCGGCCAGGCGATGACGATGCGGTCGCCGATGCCGGCCGTCGACTTGATCATCTGCTTCTTCATCCCCGTGCCGAACGCCAGGAGCAGCGTCACCGCCACCGTCCCCCACACGATTCCGAAGACCGTGAGGAACGTGCGGAGCTTCTGGCTGCGCACGTCGCGCAGCAGCTGTCTCAGGACCTCCTGGAGCGTCGCCATCTGCTTCGTCTCTCTCGCGAGCGCGGCCCGCTCTGCCTACGAGATTTCCTTCGGAGGCCGCTGCACCAGCTTGTCCCCCTTCTTCACGCCCGAGACCACCTCGATGTTGAGGCCGTCCGAGATCCCGAGCTTCACCTCCACCTTCGTGGGCTCGGACTTCGGCGTGGCGCCGGGGCGCTCGACAAACGCCTTCTTGCCACCGTCCTCGAAGATCACGACGCGCTCCGGAATCGTCACGACGTCTTTCTTCTCGCGGATGATCAGGTCGGCATTCGCGGAATAACCGGCGCGCAGCACCACCTTGTCCGAGCGCAGAAGCTCGATCTCCACGTCGAAGAGGGTCGCGCCCTCCTTCTGCTGCGCCTGCGGGGCGATGCGCGAGACGCGCCCGGTGACGATGTCGGTCGGTAGCGCTCCCACCTTGATGCGGGCGGGCAGGTCGACCCTCAGCTTGCCGACGTCGATCTCGTCGACGGTTCCCTTGAAAATGAGGTCGCCCATGTCGGCCACGCTCGCGAGCTCGGTCCCCGGCTGATACGAGGTCAGCGGCACGACCGGGTCTCCCGGATTCACGGTGCGCGTGAGAATGGTTCCGGCGGCCGGAGCGCGGATGATGGACTCCATTCCCGAATGCGGCGTCGCCTCGAGCCGCCCCTTCCGGGTCAGGTCGCGGTCCTGCTGCGCCTTGTTCAGAGCGATCCTGGCGAGCTCGAACATCTCCCGCTTCGTGTCGAGGTCCGAGCGCGGAACGATACCCGAGCCCTGAAGCTCGATGGCCCGGTCGAACTCCGACTTGGCGCGGGTGAACGAGGCCTGCGCCGATTCCACGCGGCGGTCCACCTCGGTCAGCTCGAGAGGCGTGGGGTCGGGCGCGATCTCGAACAGCGGGTCGCCGGCCTTCACCGTGTCGCCCACTTGCGCCAGGCAGCGCTTCACGATGCCCGAGATCTTGGATTTCACCTGGAACTTCTGGCGGGGCTGCACCTGCCCCACGGCGAGAGCCTTCTCGGTGATGGAGCCTTGCTCGGCGTCCACGAGCTTGAACTTCTCGTCCCCCTTCTTCCCGTTGCGGGCGACGGCGTAGACGGCGGTGGCCATGCCGGCCAGGACGATGAGGAGGATGAGGAGCTTCAAGGTCTTTCGCATGGGGCACGCCTCGCCTGTCAGAGACGCCCGACTGATGCGAAAGGTTCTCCCCTGGATAGAATCAACCAACGTGAAAGAGCGCTGGGAGGAGTTCCTGGCCGAGGCCCTGGACTGGAGCGCGGGGCGCCTGGTCATCCCGCGCGCGCTCCTCCTTCTCTATTGCGCGCAGGCCGGCGTGAGGCACCTGCTCGATCCCTTCTACGGAGACTTCTTCGGAGGGATCACGTTCGGAATTCACGAGCTCGGTCACGTGGTCTTCATGGGGCTCGGCCCTTTCCTCGCCAGCTTCGGCGGCACCTTCTGGCAGCTCGCCGTGCCGGTCATCGCCGGCGTTTTGTTCGTTCGCCAGCCCGATTATTTCGGCATCGCCATCGCGGGCTGCTGGCTCTCGTTTTCTCTCTTCGGCGTGGCGCTCTACCTTTCGGACGCGCGCACGATGGATCTGCCGCTCGTGGGCCTGGGCTCGGATCCCCAGCACGACTGGAACTACATGCTCTCCCGCCTCGGGCTCCTGGCGTGGGACACGCGCCTCGCGTTCCTGGTGCGCGCCGCGGCGTTCGCGGTCTGGGCCGCGGCCATCGGCTTCGGCGCCAGGCTCGTTCTTCAGATGCATCGCACATCCCGATAGGCACCCCCTTACAATCGCCCGAGTGTCAGCCAACCGCGCGGCAGGACTCCTGCTGCATCCCACGTCGCTGCCCGGGCGGTTCGGGGTCGGCGACTTCGGGCCCGAGGCCGACGCGTTCCTGGACTGGGCGGTGCTGGCGGGCCAGAAAATTTGGCAGGTGATGCCGCTCGGGCCCACCGGCTTTCACGACTCGCCCTATAGCTGCCTCTCGGCCTTCGCGGGAAACCCTTTCCTGATCTCGCCGCAGCTCCTCCACGAGGAGGGGCTCCTCCCGCCTGGCGCCCTGAAGGACGTTCCCGTCTTCCCGGCGGACCGCGTGGACTTCGCCCGCGTGATCCCCTGGAAGGACCAGCTCCTCCGCACGTCGCTGTCGCATTTCTTGAAGGTGAACCCTCCCGCGATCGCCCTCGCGTTCGAGGAGTTCGTGGCGGCCCCTCAGCAGACGAGCTGGCTCCCCGACTGGGCCCTCTTCTCGGCGCTGAAGGAGAAGTTCGCGGGGAAGGAATGGGACGCCTGGGGCGCGGCTCTGGGCGCCCGTGAGCCCACGGCGCTGGCGGCGGCACGCCGCGAGCTGCGCGCGGAGATCCGCTTCCACGAGTACGTCCAGTTCCTCTTCTTCCGCCAGTGGGAACGACTGAAGAAAGAGGCAGTCCGCCGCGGCCTGCTCGTCATGGGCGACCTGCCCATCTACATGGCATTCGGCAGCGCGGACGTGTGGGCGCACCAGCATCTCTTCACGCTCGCCAAAGACGGCGTCCCTACGGCCGTCGCCGGCGTTCCACCCGACTACTTCAGCGAGACCGGGCAGCTCTGGGGCAACCCGCTCTACCGGTGGGACGAGATGGAGGCCGACGGTTACGCCTGGTGGATCGAGCGGATGCGCCAGAACTTTCGGCTCGCCGACCTCGTCCGCATCGACCACTTCCGCGGCTTCGCCTCGTACTGGGAGGTTCCCGCGGGCGAGCCCACCGCGCTGAACGGCCGCTGGGTGCCCGGGCCCGGCGCCAAGCTCTTCGACGCGATCCGCGCGGCGCTGGGCGACCTCACGATCGTCGCCGAGGACCTCGGCGTCATCACCGAGGAGGTGACGCTCCTGCGTCAGCAGCTCGGCTTCCCCGGCATGAGCGTGCTGCAGTTCGCGTTCGGCGAGCTCGACAGCCTCTACCTCCCGCACAACCTCGTGCCGGGGACGGTGGTCTACACCGGCACGCACGACAACGACACGACCCGAGGCTGGTTCTCCCACGTGAACGCTGAGGACCGGCGTCGCGTCCTGGGCTATCTCGGCACCGACGGCGAGACGATCGAGTGGGACCTCATCCGGGCCGCGTACACCTCCGCGGCCGAGCGCGCGATCGTCCCGGTGCAGGACGTGTTCGGGCTCGGCAGCGCGGGGAGAATGAACACGCCCGGAACCGCCGAGGGGAACTGGTCGTGGCGGGCGGCGAAGGATCGCTTCGACGCGGAACGAGCCGGCGGACTTCGCTGGCTGGCCGAGCTGACCGGCCGGCGATGAACGGCTCGTTCAGAACTCAGGTCGCGTTCGAACACGAGCCGTTCGGATGTTACCCGACGGCCCCGGGGCGCTTCGCGGCACGGGAGTCTTAGAATCGGGTCTCAATGAGAAAAGCGTCGCTCGACCGGGTGTACACGGTGATTCTGGGGGGCGGTCAGGGAAAGCGTCTGTATCCCCTCACGCAGCATCGCGCCAAGCCCGCCGTGCCGCTGGGCGGGAAGTACCGGCTCATCGACATCCCGCTCTCGAATGCCATCAACTCGGGGTTCCGCAACGTGGCCGTCCTCACGCAGTTCAACTCGGCCTCGCTCAACAACCACATCTCCACCACGTACCGCTTCGACATGTTCGGACAGGGCCACATCGAGGTCTTCGCCGCGCAGCAGACCGAGGAAGGGGGTCAGTGGTTCGAGGGGACGGCCGACGCCGTGCGCAAGCACTTCAAGCGGCTCGCCAAGAGCGACGTCGAGCACGTGCTGATCCTCTCGGGCGACCACCTCTACCGCATGGACTACGGCGAGCTCTTCGCCCGGCACCTCGAGACCGATGCCGACGTGACGGTCAGCGTCATTCCGATTCATCGCTCGGTCTGCGAGGGTCTCGGGCTCCTCTCCGTGGACGCCGCGGGCCAGATCTGCGCATTCAAGGAGAAGCCGAAGAAGGCCGAGGAGATCGCCGAGCTTCTCCCCCCCGCCGAGCTGCGCGCCGCCTGGAACCTGACCACGGACGAGCTGATCGCGAGCATGGGCGTCTACGTCTTCAAGATGGCCGCGGTGCGCGAGGTGCTGGCCGATCCGACCATGCTCGACTTCGGCAAGGATATTTTGCCGCGTCTCATCGACAGCCACCGCGTCTTCTCGCACCTGTTCCGCGGCTACTGGCGCGACATCGGGACGATCCAGAGCTTTTTCGAGGCGAACCTCGAGCTCACGGACGAAAACCCTCAGTTCCGTTTCTTCAACCCCGATGCGCCCATCTACACGCGTCTGCGCTTCTTGCCCGCGAGCAAGTTCTTCGACGCGCGCATCGCGCACAGCATCGTGAGCGACGGCTGCCTGCTCTACGGCGCCGAGCTGGATCACTGCGTGGTCGGACTCCGCTCACGCGTCCAGAAGGGCGCCCGCCTGAAGG
>JBDSFL010000320.1:0-3090 GCA_039919545.1 Thermoanaerobaculia bacterium
CGCGGCGCCGGCGGGCCTCGCCGAGCTGGCACGCCGCACCGCGGAATGGCGCCGATCCACGCATGGGTCGGATCCCGCGACGCGGGCCCTGATCGACGCGGGTCTGGCCCGGGCCGCCGAGGCGCTCGCGATCGACCCCGAGAGCGCCTGGGCTCACGCGACGCGAGGCGGCCTGCTCGTGCTTCGCGCCGGGCTGTCGGAGTCGGGGGCCACCGAAGCCAGCAATCACGAGGCGCGCGTCGCTTTCGAAAGGGCGCTGGCGATCGATCCGCTCCTCGAACGGGAGCTCCGATCGCAGATGGCATCACTTGGCCCACAATCGGCGAACCGCAAATGACTGACGTCCCCGCTCCCCCCGCCCGAAGAATCCCCAGGCCCGTTCCGGGCCGTCTCGACCCCGACGGCATCCGCGAGACGCTGGCCTACCGGATGATGTATTCGGTGGCCAAGGACGGCTACACCGCGACGGACTTCGACCTCTATCAGGGGATGGCCTACGCGGTGCGCGACCGCCTCATGGAGCGCTGGTTCCTCACGCAGGACGCGTATCACCGCACCGACGCCAAGCGTGTCTATTACCTCTCGCTCGAGTTCCTGATGGGGCGGGCGCTGCGCAACAACATCCTGAGCCTGGGCAGCGGCTCGCTGGGCGCGCACGGCAAAGTGCTCGCCGAGCTGGGGCTCGAGCTCGAGGAGATGGAGGCGCAGGAGGTGGACGCGGGGCTCGGCAACGGCGGGCTCGGGCGTCTGGCGGCCTGCTATCTCGATTCCGCCGCGACGCTCGCGCTCCCCTTTCACGGCTACGGCATCCGCTACGAGTTCGGAATGTTCCGCCAGCGGATCCGCGACGGCTACCAGGTGGAGGCCGCGGACAACTGGCTGCGCTACGGCAACCCGTGGGAGATCCCGCGCCCCGACGCGCTCTTCCCCGTGCAGTTCTACGGCACGGCGCGCACCTACCGGGACGATGCGGGGCACGAGCGCGCGGACTGGGTGGACACGGAAACCGTGTACGCGATGGCCTACGACACGCCCATCGCGGGCTTCCGCAACGACACGGTGAATTCATTGAGGCTCTGGGCCGCGAAGTCGAGCCGCGAGTTCGATCTCGGACGCTTCCACAGCGGCGACTACGTCCGCGCGGTGGAGGCCAAGTCGCAGTCGGAGAACATCTCCAAGGTGCTCTACCCGCCCGACGAGAGCGTGGTGGGCAAGGAGCTGCGCCTCAAGCAGCAGTACTTCTTCGTGTCGGCCACGCTGCAAGACATCCTGCGCAGGTTCCAGAAGCGCCCCGGCCGCCGCATCGAAGAGCTTCCCGTGCGCGTGGCGCTGCAGCTGAACGACACGCACCCCAGCGTCGCGATTCCGGAGCTGATGCGCATTCTCGTGGACGGCGAGGCGCGGCTCGGCTGGGACCAGGCCTGGGCGATCACCACTCAGGTGTTCGGCTACACGAACCACACGGTGCTGCCGGAAGCCCTCGAGACCTGGTCGGCGGAGCTTTTCGGGCGGCTGCTGCCGCGGCATCTGCAGATCATCGAGGAGATCGACCGCCGCTTCGGGCTCGTCGTGAGCGAAAAATTTCCGGGTGATGCGGATCGCGTGCGCCGGACCTCCATCGTGACGGAGGGAGAGCCCCGGATGCTGCGCATGGCTCACCTCGGCTTCGTGGGGAGCCGTGCCGTGAACGGCGTTTCGGAGATTCACACCGGCATCCTGCGCAAGACGCTGTTCCGCGATTTCGACGAGATCTTCCCCGGCCGTCTCTTGAACGTGACGAACGGGGTGACGCCGCGCCGCTGGCTCCTGCAATGCAATCCCCGGCTCTCCGCGCTCATCACGGAAGCCATCGGCGAGGGCTGGACGACCGAGCTGGCCCAGCTGCGCGGGCTCGCGGGATTCGCCTCGGACGCGTCATTCCGGGAGCGCTGGCAGGCCATCAAGCGCGCGAACAAGGTGAGCCTCTCGCACTGGGCGCTCGACATGCACGGCCTGAGGCTCGATCCGGAGGCGCTCTGCGACACCCAGGTGAAGCGCATCCACGAATACAAGCGGCAGCTCCTCAACGTGCTCCACGTCCTGGCGCTCTACCTGCGCGTCAAGGACGGCGCGGAGATCCAGCCGCGCACGGTGCTCTTCGCGGGCAAGGCCGCGCCGAGCTATGCCATGGCCAAGCGCATCATCAAGCTCATCCACGCGGTGGCCGACCTCGTGAACGGCGATCCCACGACGGCCGGGCGCTTGCGCGTCGTCTTCATTCCCAACTACGGCGTCTCGGCGGCGGAGATGATCTTCCCCGCGTGCGAGCTCTCGCAGCAGATCTCGACGGCGGGCACCGAGGCCTCGGGCACGGGCGTCATGAAGGCCGCGCTCAACGGCGCGCTCACCATCGGCACGCTCGACGGCGCGACGATCGAGATGCGCGACGAGGTGGGCAGCGAGAACGTATTCCAGTTCGGGAACACGGCCGAGGAGATCGTCGCCCTGGCCCGCTCCGGCACGCCTCCCTCCGTCTTCGTGGAGCGTGACGACGAGCTCCGCCGCGTTCTCGAATTCCTCGCGAAGGGGCCGCTCGAAGAGGTTTTTCCCGGGCTCTTCTCGCCGATCGTACAGGTGCTCGTCGGCTGGGACCGCTTCCACCACGCAGCCGATTTCGCCACGTACCGCGATGCGCAGCGGCGCGCGGAAGCAGCGTACCGCGACGGGGACTGGACGGGGATGTCGATCCGCACCGTCGCGGAAATGGGCCGCTTCTCGAGCGACCGTGCCGTACAGAAATACGCCACGGACATCTGGGGTGCCGCGGCCGTGCCGGTGAAGCTCGGCGTTTGAAACCGCTGCCGCGCGGCGTCGCGCCATCCTTCTGGAGCCGTGGCCGCCACGCGGCTATGCTCTGTGGCGGAATCGTGCGAGAGGAGAATTTCGATGGCGGTTGAACCGAGCACCACCGACCCCCGCTTCGACGCGTACATCGCCAAGTCCGCGGAGTTCGCCCAGCCGGTCCTGAGGCATCTGCGCAAGCTCGTCCACGAGGCCTGCCCCGAGGTCGAGGAGACGATGAAGTGGAGCTCCCCTTCGTTCGTCACCAAC
>JBDSFL010000352.1:0-17612 GCA_039919545.1 Thermoanaerobaculia bacterium
CGCGCGCTCGAGAAGGAGCTGCGCCGCGCGCTGGAGCGCGTGGGCACGCCTCGCGTTCTCCCGCTGCACGAAGCGCTCTTGATGGTCGAATCCGGCCGTCGCCGCTCCGCCAGGCGCCGGGAGATTCTCGAGGTCGAGCTGCCGGCACGTGCCGGAACGATCGAGGGTGAATCCGAGGAGCTGGCGAACCGCATCGCCAAGCTGGGGGAGGAGATCTCCCGCGCGCTCGGCCAGCTCGCGGCGTCACCCGAGGACGCGGCTCCGCTGGCGACGGCAGAAGAAGCTCGCCGCGCGGCCGACAGCGCCCGCCTCGGCGTGGAGCAGGTCGAAGCCGAGTTCCGCAGCGCGGAGCGCAGCCTGGCCGCGCGCGTCACGGAAGGGGGAGAGCGTGCCCGCGAGGTGGAAGAGGCGCTTTTCGAAGGCGAGGAAAGCCTGCGGCGCGCAATTCTCTTTCGCGATGCGCTCGACGTCGCGCGCGAAGCGCTCGGCGCGGCGGCGTCTTCTGCGTACAGCGATTTCCGCCGGGGACTCACGCAGGCCTCGCGCACGATCCTGAGCCACTGGGACGTTCCCTACGAGGCGCTCGAGTTCGCCGACGACCTCTCCGTTTCGGTGGTGGCGCGAGGAGGACGCATCACGTCCGCTTCCGAGATCGCCGTCGGCCTCTCGACCGGAGCGCGCGAGCAGCTCCACCTCACGGCGCGGCTCGCGGCCATCCACTACCTCGGCACCGGCGATCGCGCCATCCCCTTGCTCCTCGACGACCCGCTCGTCTCGGCGGACGACGATCGGTTCGTCTCGGTGATGCGTTTCCTGGCGCGCGATGTGCTGTCCGAGCGTCCCGTCCTCGTCATCTCGTGCCACGCGTGGCGGCACGAGAAGCTGCTTGACCGCCTGGAGCCCGAGGTTCGCGAGCGGCTGTCCTGGGTTTCGCTGGGCGCCTCGCGTGGGGCGAAACGGGGCGAAGTCGACCCTCCCGCGCAGCTTCGCCTCGTTTGACGCCGGAAAGCCGCCCGAATAGACTCCGCCGGTTCGCCCGGAGATGCCGGGCGTCATCCCAGCGGATCTTGCGATTCAAGGGCGATTGTTCGATCGTCCTCCGTGAAGCTCCGCACCGGAGGTTTCTCTCGTGAAAAAACCCATCGGCTGGCGCGTCGCGCTGACGCTTGCCGTCCTTCTCGGATCGATCGCGGCCTACTGGTGGCGTGGGCAGGAAGCCCTCAAGAAGTCGCCGACCGCGCCTCCGAACCCGACCTTGAAGGATGTCGCGAAGAACGGCCTCAAGCTCGGGCTCGACCTCAAGGGCGGCATTCATCTCGTGATGCAGGTCAAGACGGATGACGCGCTGCGCGTCGAGGCGCAGGACGCCGTCGAGCACCTGAAAGACGAATCGGGCAAGCGCGGTGTGACGCTGGGGAGCATCCCCCTGCCCGACTCCAACGGCTTCACGATTCCTGTCGACGAGAAGACCGATCGTTCCAAGCTCAAGGATCTCCTCAAGAGCGCGCTGTCGAACGACTGGAACGTCGACGAGCGCGGCAGCGAGTGGCGCGTGAGCTTCAAGGAACCGGCCCGGATCCAGATCCAAGACCAGGCCGTGAGGCAGGCCGTGGAAACGATCCGCAACCGCGTCGACGCCCTCGGCGTGGCCGAGCCCGTCATCCAGCGGCAGGCCAAGGATCGCATCCTGGTCCAGCTCCCCGGAGTCGACGATCCGAGCCGCGTGAAGGAGATCATCGGCACGACCGGTCTCCTCGAGCTCAAGCTCGTGGACGACAAGGGCGGGCCTTTCTCGAGCCTCGACGGGGCGAAGGCGAGCTACGGCGGCGCCATCCCGGCCGAACTCGAGGTGGTCGAAGGTTTCAGCGAGGACGCGGAGGCGCACACGCGCACCACACAGTACTACGTGCTGAAGCGGCTCGCGGCGGTCAACGGGCGCGATCTGAAGAACGCCCGCGTCGGGCACGACAAGTACAACCAGCCCGCGGTCGAGTTCTTCCTGAACGCCAACGGCGCGACGAAGTTCGGCAAGATCACCGGCGACAACGTCGGCAAGCACCTCGCCATCGTCCTCGACAAGCGCGTGCAGTCGGCGCCCGTCATCAACGGCCAGATCCACGACAACGGAATCATCGAAGGCCAGTTCACGCAGGAGAAGGCAGACGCTCTCTCGCTCGTGCTGAAATCCGGCGCGCTGCCGGCCGAGATGATCGTGCTCGAGGAGCGTACCGTCGGGCCGTCGCTGGGCCTGGACTCGATCAAGCAGGGCGTGCTGGCCTCTGTGGTCGGGATGTTCCTGGTCTTCATCGCGATGGTCATCTACTACAACCTCGCCGGCGTCAATGCCGTCGTGGCGCTGCTCTTGAACTCGATCATCCTGCTCGGCGCGATGGCATGGCTGAACTTCACGCTCACGCTCCCTGGCATCGCGGGCTTCATCCTCACGATCGGCATGGCGGTCGACTCGAATGTCCTCATCTTCGAGCGCATCCGCGAGGAGATCGAGGGGGGCAAAGCGCCGCGGGCGGGTGTGGACCTGGGCTTCAAGCGCGCCTTCGGAACCATCATCGACACCCACGTCACCACGATCTGTGCGGCGTTGTTCCTGTTCCAGTTCGGCACCGGTCCCGTCAAGGGCTTCGCGGTGACGCTGGTCATCGGCCTCATGGCTTCGATCTTCACCTCGGTCTTCGTTTCCCATCTCCTTTTCGACTTGATCTACGGTTCGAAGGAACGGGTCGAGTCGATCTCCATCTGAGCTGAAAGCAGGACGATACCGTGCGACTTTTCAAACAGACCAATATCGACTTCCTGAAGATCAAGTGGATCTGCCTCTGGCTGTCGATCGCTGCCATTCTCATCGGAACGATCTCGCTCGTCGCCAAGGGCGGCCCGAACTTCGGCATCGACTTCACGGGCGGCTCCCAGATCGTCTACGCCTTCAGCAAGACGCCTGATGAGAACGGGATCCGGAAGATCGTCGAGGCGGCCAACGTGAAGGTCACGTCGGTGCAGCGCTTCGACAAGCCCGAGAAGAACCAGATCCTCCTGCGCGTACCCAGCGAGAAGAAGGAGGGGCGTGACGTCACCAAGGAAGTCTCGACCTCGCTCACGAAGGCGATGTTTCCGGCCGGCGAGGCTGCCAACGCGTTCGACCTGAACCTCAACGGGGCCGATGCGCTGGCGTTCAAGCTCATTCAGGACGACCCGGAGAAGCTCGCCGCGAGGGCGTCCGCCGATCCGAAGACCGAGTACAGCCGCACGGCACAGAACATCGTGGACGCGCGCTCGGCGCAGGGCCTCTTCGGGAGCATCGAGGATGCCGCCAAGGTGCCCGGCCTGTCGCCGGCCGTCGTTCAGTACCTGAAGGACAAGACGATCGTCGGGCCTTTCACGCTGCTCTCGTCCGAGAGCGTCGGTCCGCAGGTCGGCAAGGACCTTCGCGAGAAGGGCCTCTGGGCCATCGTCCTGTCGTGGGCCGCGATGCTCACCTACATCGGCCTGCGCTTCCGCTCGATGTCCTTCGGCACGGCGGCCGTGCTCGCGCTCGTGCATGACACGTGGATCACGCTGGGCGTCTGCTCGATCCTGAACACGGAGATCTCCCTGACCGTCGTCGCCGCGTTCCTGACCCTGATCGGCTACTCGGTGAACGACACGGTCGTGGTGTACGACCGGATCCGCGAGAACCTTCTCAAATCCAAGCGTGAGCCTCTGGGCGATGTGGTCAATCGCTCCATCAACCAGACCCTCTCGCGCACGATGCTGACTTCGGGCCTGACGTTTCTCGTCGTCGTGGCGCTCTTCGCTCTCGGCGGAGAGGTCTTGCGCGGCTTTGCGCTCGTCATGCTGATCGGCATCATCGTCGGCACCTATTCGTCCATCTTCGTCGCCGCCCCGCTGGTGGTTCTCTGGGAAGAGGCGAAAGCCAGAAAGAACGCGGGGGGAACTGGGCAGCCTGTCGTTGCCTCTCCCGCGGCCGCTGCCAAGAAGAAGCTGACCACGACCGCCAAGGCGCGCTGAGCCACACCCGCATCGGATGAATCGAAAGGCGCCCGATGAGGGCGCCTTTTTCCTTTGGGGTGCGCGCGTTGCAGTCCAGCCGTCGACGACTTTCGAGCGCGTGCCCCGCCCGAACTGTCCCGGGCTCAGGACGCGAGCTCGACGACAGGGGTCTCCGGTGCCGGAGCGAGCTCGGTTCCGAAGACGCCTTCCCAGCGAGCCACGACCACCGCTCCCACGCAGTTGCCGACCACGTTGATCGACGTCCGCGCCATGTCCATCAGCTCGTCCACCGCGAGGATCATCGCCACGCCCGCTTCTCCCGGCAGGTTGAACGACGCGCAGCCGGCGGCGACGATCACGAGCGAGGCTCTCGGGACGGCGGCCACGCCCTTGGAGGTGAGCATGAAGGTGAGCATCATCAGGATCTGCTCGACGATGGTGAGGTGGCGGCCGGCGGCCTGAGCGATGGTGAGCGAGGCCAGTGCGATGTAGAGCGTGGAGCCGTCGAGATTGAAGCTGTAGCCGGCGGGGAGGACGAAACCGGCCACGCTCTTCGGGACGCCGAACTCGACCACCTTCTCGAGCGCGAGCGGCAGGGCCGCTTCGGAGGAGGCCGTGGAGAACGCGATGAGGAAAGGCTCGCGGATCTTCTTGAAGAAGCCGATCACCGACACGCGGCAGAGCTTCAGAGCCGGCACGAGGACGATGAGCGCGAAGACGATGAGGGCGGAGTAAAGGGACAGCACGAGCTTGGCGTAGCTGCCCAGGACCGTGAGCCCGTGGTGCGAGACCGCTCCTGCCATCGCTCCGAAGACGCCGATGGGGGTCAGCGCCATCACGTAATCGGTGAGCTTGAAGAGCACCGTGACGGCCGACTCGAAGAACTCCACGAAAGACTTCGCGCGCACGCCCACGTGGGCGGCGGCGACGCCCAGGATGGTGGCGAAGATGACGACCTGCAGGATGTCCTGCCGCTGCATCGATTCGATGATGTTCGACGGGAAGAGGTGGAGCAGCGTCTCGACCAGGGTCTTGGGCTTGGCGAGAGCCATGTCGCCAGCCGTCATCGGGAGCTTGAGGGAGAGACCTGGCTTAACGATATTGGCGAAGAGCAGCCCGATCACGAGGGCGATCGTCGTGGCGACCTCGAAATAGACGAGCGCTTTCCAGCCCATGCGCCCGACCGCTCGCACGTCTCCGGTTTTTCCGATGCCGAGCACGATGGTCGAGAAGATGAGCGGGACCACCAGCATCTTGATGAGGTTGATGAAGGCCTTGGAGAGGAAGTGGAACGTCTCGTACGCTCCCGGATACGTTTCCGCGGGAAAGATCGCTCCGCATGTGACGCCCAGAATGAGCGCGTAAAAAATGAGCGCGGTCGACGAGAGGTACTTCGGGCGGCTCGAGCGGGGTCGCGATTGCGTCGGCCCGACGGGCGCGGAGCCGATCATGCGGCCGCGGATCCCGCGCGGGCGGCGCGGCGCGCCTTCCAGGCCTCATAGACGATCGGAAGGATCGACAGGCCAACCACGATGGCGATCACGAAATGGATGTTCTTGTCGAGGTCGGGGATCGTCCGGCCCAGAAAATAGCCGCCCAGCACGGTCGAGAAGACCCAGCCGACGCCGCCGATCACGTTGAAAAGGGCGAACCTTCGATAGGTCATGCCGGCCGCGCCCGCCACGGTGGGGGCGAAGGTGCGGATGATGGGTACGAACCGGGCGAGGATGATCGTCTTGCCGCCGTACTTCTCGTAGAAGTCGTGGGCCGCGATGAGGTGCTTTCGCTTGAAGAACCGGGAATCGGGGCGTGAATACAGCGTCTCGCCCGCCTTCTTGCCGATCGCGTACCCGACGGCGTCCCCCACGATCGCCGCGATCGAGAGCCCGGCGAGCAGGGTCCAGAGGTTCAGATCCCCTTTCGACGCGAAGATGCCCGCGGTGACGAGCAGCGAATCGCCGGGCAGAAAAAAGCCGATCAGGAGCCCCGTCTCGGCGAAGACGATGGCGAGGAGCCCGAAATACCCGCCCCACTGGATGAGGCCACGCACGTCGAGAATCGAGTGGAGAAACGTTCTCAGGGATTCGATCACGCGCGAAGGTTAACAGGCCAGCCCGGGTTTCACGACGAAGAGGCGGGCAGCCATAATCGTGCGGTGCTGAGGTTCGAAGACATCCTCGAGACGGCCGAGAGGCACCACCCGAAGCTCGATGAAGAGCTGCTGCGCCGGGCTTATGTGGTCTCGGCGCACGAGCACAAGAATCAGCTCCGCTCCTCGGGAGAGCCGTACCTCGTCCATCCGCTCGCGGTCGCGATGATCCTGGCGGAGATGAAGCTGGACGAGACGACGATCGCCACGGGCCTGCTGCACGACGTGCTCGAGGACACCAGCATCACCCAGGAGAAGATCGAGGAGCTGTTCGGGGCCGACGTCGCCCACCTGGTCGACGGGGTGACCAAGATCGGGAAGTACGCCTTCACGTCGAAGGAGGCGCAGCAGGCCGAGACCTTTCGCAAGATGCTGCTGGCGATGACGGACGACCTGCGGGTCATCCTCGTGAAGCTGGCCGACCGCCTCCACAACATGCGCACGCTCGAGCATCTGCCCGAAACGAAGCGCCGGGCCATCGCCTCGGAAACGATGGAGATCTACGCTCCGCTGGCGAATCGGCTCGGGATGGGAAAGATCAAGGGGGAGCTGGAAGACCTGTCGTTCCGCTTTCTGTATCCCGACGAGTGGGCGGCCTTGAGCGGCGCGGTCGATGAACGGATGAAAGCCTCGGCCGCCAACATCGAGAAGCTGAGGCTCGAGCTCATCGCCAAGACGGAGGCCGCAGGCGTGGTGGCGGACGTGACCGGCCGCGTGAAGAGGTACTGGTCCATCCGCCAGAAGCTGATCCGGCAGTCGATCCCGCTCGACCAGCTGTACGACGTGCTCGCGTTCCGGATCCTCACGGATTCGGTCCGCGACTGCTACACGGTGCTCGGCGTCGTCCATCAGGCCTGGCGCCCGGTGCCGGGGCGCATCAAGGACTACATCGCCATGCCGAAGCGGAACTTCTATCAGTCGCTTCATACGACCGTGGTGCCCGAAGGAGATCCCCCGTTCGAGCTGCAGATCCGGACGCGCGAGATGGATCTCGTGGCCGAGCACGGCATCGCGGCGCACTGGAAGTACAAGGAAGGGCGGCTCGACCCGCGCGCGGACGAGGCGCGCATCGCGTTCCTGCGGCAGATCGTCGAGACGACGAAGGAGATCTCCGATCCGAAGGAGTTTTTGTCGTCGCTGAAGATCGACCTCTACCCCGACGAGGTCTACACGTTCACGCCGAAAGGGGCCGTGTACGCGTTTCCGCGCGGCGCGACTCCGGTGGATTTTGCGTACCGCATTCATACCGACGTCGGCCATCGCTGCGTGGGGGCCCGCGTGAACGGCCGGCTCGTGCCGCTGAAGACCGCGCTCCACAACGGCGACATCGTCGAGATCATGACGGCGCCGAGCGCTCAGCCCTCGCGCGACTGGCTGTCGTTCGTGGTGACCTCGCGGGCCCGCAACAAGCTGCGCTCGTTCATCCACACGGCCGAGAAGGAGCGTTCCGTCGAGATCGGCCGCCGCCTCATGGAGAAGGAGCTGAAGAAGCTGAAGAAGAGCCTCTCCAGGCTCATCGAATCACGCGCCTTCGAGCCGTTCCTCTCGGAGATGGGCGTGGCCAAAGTGGACGATCTCCTGGCGGATGTCGGCTACGGGAAGGTGACGCCCAAGGTGCTCGTGGGCAAGCTTTTCCCGAAGGATGCCGCGGCCGTGACCGACACGCGCGAGGGGGAGCGGACGAAGCGGAGCTCGCTCCAGAACGTGGTGCGCCGCATCCTTCCCTTCGTCGGCGCAGGGATCCGCGTGAAAGGGGAGAACGATCTCCTGGCGACGCTGGCCAAGTGCTGCCGCCCCGTGCCGGGGGAGGAGATCATCGGCTACGTGACGCGAGGGCGTGGCATCTCGGTCCACGCCACGGCGTGCCCGAACGTCCACAACCTGCTCTTCGATCCGAGCCGCGAGATCGAGGTCGAGTGGGAATCCGAGAAGAACTCCCTGTTCACGGTGGATCTCGAGATCCAGACCGAAGACCGCCCCGGCCTGCTCGCGAAGATCACGCAGATCATCTCGGCGGCCAACTCGAACATCCAGGGCATCGAGGCGCGCACGCGGCCGGACGGCA
The DNA here is from genome assembly GCA_039919545.1 of Thermoanaerobaculia bacterium. Classification (GTDB taxonomy): domain Bacteria; phylum Acidobacteriota; class Thermoanaerobaculia; order UBA5066; family UBA5066; genus JBDSFL01. The sequence continues at coordinate 8,220 of JBDSFL010000352.1, forward strand.
CGGCGACCATCGAGGTCAGCATCACCACGGTCGACCGGAAGCACCTGGAGAAGCTCCTGGTGGCCTTGCGCGCTCTCCCGGGGGTGACCCAGGTGCGCCGCAAGTTCAACGTCTCCGGCTCCGAAGCGCACTAGCGCGGCTGGAGCCTGGAAGACGCTAGCGAACGGCTTTGGTGATTTTCCCGGAGCGCAGGCACCGCGTGCAGACGGTGGTCCGCTTGGAGCCGCCCGTCGTGGCCGCACGGATCGTTCTCAGGTTCGGCTTGAACTGACGATTCGAGACGTTGTGCGCGTGGCTGATCCGGTGACCGCTGACTGGTTTCTTACCGCAGATCTGGCAGGAGTTGGCCATTTTGTTTTCCTGTTCTTCCGTTTTTTTTGGCCCCGCTGTTTGACGCCATCGTGACGTCATTGGCAAGGGGGTTCGTGTCGGTCAGCGTTTTGCGCGTGCTCAGGGTTTGCAAGGGCTCCGGGTTTCCATGGTTCCGTTCGACCTGACCGCGTAGTGCTGAACTCGATCAGAACCACGTCTTATAGCGCCTTATCCTATTCATGGCAAGTGAATTCGTTGGGTTTCGTGCTTCTTGACACACCAGGGGGGAAATGCGCGAAAATACGAAGAACCGAAGTCGATATCACAGATTCCTCGCTGACAGAACCCCGTGTTCCGGAGCGTAAGGGAGGGAGACCGTACCGCCATGTTTCGCAAGGGTAAGAACCTGGTCGGACTCGACATCGGCTCGTCAGCCGTCAAGCTGGTGGAGCTGAAAGAGGGCAAAGAGGGAAAGTTCACGCTGGTCAAAGCAGGTCTCGAAAGCCTCTCCCCGGAGGCAATCGTCGACGGCGCCATCATGGACTCCTCTCTCGTTGTCGAAACCATCACACGCCTTCTGGCGTCCACGTCGGTGAAGAACCAGAACGTGGCCGTGGCCGTCTCGGGACACTCGGTCATCGTGAAGAAGATCCAGCTTCCTTCGATGCCCGAGGACGAGCTCTCCGAATCCATTCGATGGGAAGCGGAGCAGTACGTCCCGTTCGACATCAACGACGTCTACCTCGATTACGTCGTCCTCGATCCCGGTACCGCGGGGGAGACCATGGGAGTACTCCTGGTCGCCGCGAAGAAGGAAAAGGTCGACGATTTCAAGAACGTCGTCACCCAGGCCGGTCGCGTTCCGTCGCTCGTCGACGTCGACGCCTTCGCGCTCCAGAACTGCTACGAGATCAACTATGGCAGCGACCCGAACCGGGTCGTGGCCCTGGTGAATATCGGTGCCTCGGTGATGAACGTGAACATCCTCGCCCAGGGGCAGTCCGTGTTCTGGCGCGACATCACGTTCGGCGGCAACCAGTTCACCGATGCGCTCCAGAAGGCGTATTCGCTGAACTTCGAGCAGGCCGAGTCCCTGAAGCGGGGCGAATCGGTCGCGGGGCAGTCGGCGCAGTCCATTCAGCCCGTGCTGACGGGTGTTTCCGAAGACGTTGCCGCCGAGCTGCAAAAGACGCTCGACTTCTTCCAGGCGACATCCGGCGCAGACCGCGTCGATTCCATCGTCATCTCCGGGGGAAGCTCCAAGGTGCTTCAGCTCGACGTCGTCCTCAAGGAGAAATTCGGAATGCCCGTGGAGCTTCTGAATCCCTTCCGATCCGTGATCGCAGACGATAAAACCGTCGATCCTGCCTGGCTGGCCGAGGCTTCTCCATCTCTGGCGATCGCCGTCGGCCTCGGTGTTCGGAAGCTCGGTGAGTAAAGGGCGCCCATGATCAAGATCAATCTCCTCGCAGAAGCGAAACCGACCAAGAAGAAACGGGGAGTCTCGGCCCTCGGGGGCGCGGGACGCCTGAACGTGTTTCTCCTTGCAGGAGCCATCGCGCTGGGAATCGCCGTCATCGGCGTGGAGTACTGGCTGCGGAACGCCCAGCAGAAGGAAGTCGACGAAAAGGTTCGCGTCGCCCAGGCCGAGGTCACCCGCCTCGATGCGATCTTGAAAGAAGTGAAGGATTACGAGGACAAGAAGGCGCGCCTTCAGAAAAAGGTCGACCTGATCAACCAGCTGAAGCAGAACCAGCGCGGCCCGGTGCGCCTCATGGACGAGGTGTCGCGCGCGCTGCCCGACCTGCTCTGGGTCGAGCGCATGGACTACAAGTCCAACGCGATCGAGCTCGTGGGCAAGGCGCTGAATCCGAATGCCGTGGCCAACTTCCTCGAAAACCTGAAGCGGGTTCCGGCCTTCCAGGAGCCCAAGGTCGGAGACATCAGCGCCTGCAGCGCAGCCGGCGGAAACGCGCTCTACTGCTTCCGGCTTTCGTTCGTCTTCGCGTCGCTCGACAAGATGCAGCCCGAGGCGACTCCGCCCCCGGCCGCCGATGCGCCCAAGGCCGAGGCGCCTTCTCCACAGCACGGATCGACGCCAGGCGGCTCGACCGCGGCAGGGATGTAGGGAGGCGGCCATGGCGCTCGACCTGAAACAGCTCGAAGGAAAGCCCTGGTACTACGGCCTGGGAATCGGAGTCGTGATCGCGGGCGTGCTCTACGCCCTGGCCATGTTCTATTACCCGAACTTCTCGGAGATGAAAAAGATCCTGGAAACGAGAAAGGGCGAGCTCACCGCTCTGAACGAAAAGATCACCCAGGGGCGCGCGGCCGAGCGCCGCCTGCCTCAGCTTCGCGAAGAGGTCCGTCGCACCGAGCTCGACCTTCAGCGGCTGCTCCAGATCCTTCCGACCAAGCGAAACACCGAGGAGCTGATCAAGAAGGTCGAGGCCCTCACCCGGCAGGGCGATTTCACACTGCGGAAGTTCGCGCCTCGCGAATACGTCAACAAGGATTTCTACGCCGAATGGCCGATCGAGATCCAGATCGACGGCACGTACCACAACCTGGCGCTCTTCTTCGACAAGATGGCGCGGTTCACTCGCATCATCAACGTCGAGGATCTCGTGATGACGGGCTATTCGGACGCCGCGGGCGGGCGAACCCTGGGTGCCACGTTTACCGCAAAGACGTTCATCTACCTCGGAGACACCGAGGTCCCGACACCGGCACCGGCGGCTCCCCGTCGTCCGGCCCCACCGGCCCCCAAGGGAGGCGCCGATGCGCTCCAGTAGATTGATCTCGCGGTGCTTGCTCATCGGGTCGGTGTCGTTGCTGGCGCTGGGTCTTGGCTTCTCGGTTCCGTGCGTCGCTCAACCGGCAGAGGCCGCGGCGCCACCGAAAACCGAGGAGCCCAAGCTTTCCGACACCGACCTCACGCAGGCCATCTACACCTACGAGGTGGGCGGCCGGCGTGATCCTTTCCGGTCGCTCCTGATCCGGAACCCGAACGCGGATCGTGGTCCGCGGCCTGCCGGCCCGGCCGGCATGCTCGTCGATGAGCTCGAGCTCCAAGGAACCATCCGCATCAAGTCTGGCTGGGTGGCCATGATGCGAGGCACCGACAACCGGGCTTACCTGCTGAAGAAGGGGAACACGGTTTTCGACGGTGAGGTGATCGACATCACGGGTAACGACATCACCTTTCGCCAGAACGTGAACGACCCCACGAATCCCAAGCCATTTCGCGACGTCGTGAAGTCCCTATCGCTTCAGAAAGTGACGCCGTGATCGAAGGAACGCCGTTGATCGAGAGAACGACCGAGACAATTTCGATGAGGACGACTGCCAAGGGATCTCCTGCCCGCGCAGACCGGCGCGCTCGAACGATGCACCCTGGGGGAGGAATCATGCTGCGAAACGGAAGGGCCATCGTGCCCGTCCTCGCGACGCTCGCGATGTCGTTGGTCGTCTCCTGCGCATCGCAGACGGAGAGCGGAACCGCGAACAACTCGGCTCCACGAGGGGCTTCGGAAGCACGCGGCTCGGTCTCGGAACCGGTCGTGCTGACGGGAGCGACCCTTCTCACGGATGGAGAGGCCCCTCGCCTGCTCCTTTCGGGGAACGGACCGCTCTCCACCACGATCTTTCCTCGAGGCGACGGCGCCCAGGTGATCGTCGACCTCCCGAACACGGTGGCCTCACCCGGTCTCGAGCCGCCCCGGGGCTCGGGCAGCCTGCTGACTCAGGTTGCCATGAAGTCATTCGTCGAGCTGGGAAAGCCCCACGTTCAGTTCGAGATGACCTCTCGTTCCCCTCTCGACGCCGAGATGGGTACGGTCCCCGGCTCGTCCGCGACCGCCGTCACCTTCACCAGGAGACAGCGCAAGGCGGCGGAAACCGAGCTGGCGGCCGCCCCCGCCGCGGTTGCCGAGCCCCCGTCGAGCGCCTTGAGCGAACCCTCCCCGATTCGGGTGGAGACGCTCCAGACGGCAAGCATCGACGCGAGTCCGGCAACACGGGACGCGAGCTCCATCAGCGAGCCTCGTCCTGAGCCGGTCAGCACGGCCGGGAATTCGGGTCCGATCGGATTCGTCAGCCATGCCGTCCAAGGGAGACCCGCCACCCAGCTGAGCGGGCTCTCCTCCAAGAAGTCGAACGGCGTCGTCGTCATCCGGCTCGAGGGCGATGGGAGCTTCGGATATGAAGCGTTCTCTCTCGCCAATCCGCCGCGCTACGTCGTCGACCTCGCTTCGGTGCGCAACAGCGCCAAGAAACGCCAGGTCGATCTCGCGGCCGGACCCGTATCACGCGTTCGCTTCTCGCAGTTCAAAACCGACCCGCAGCCAGTGACCCGGGTGGTGTTCGACCTGGCCGAAGGCGAAGTTCCCACTCTCACCTCCACGCCCGGGGGTCTTTCGCTCGCCTTTCGCACGTCCCACGCGAGCTCCTCGACCACGATGGCGGCCCGCGCTCCGTCGAGCGCAACCCCCGTCAAGGACGAGCCCTCCGCCACCGCGCGTCCGTCGCGTGACTCGGAGTCCGCGTCGAGCTCGACGCTGGCCACGGCAAACCGCACGCCCGCCTCCGGCTCGTACGAGAAGCACGAGAGTGAAGACGCGCACGAGGCCGTGGTCCGGGAAAATGCCAGTAGCAATAGAGTCTCTTCTTCCACGGCTTCGGTGACGGTCGCCGAAACGCGGCCCGTGGCACCCGCGGTAGAGACCGCGCCCGCTGCGCCCATCGAGCCCACCGTCTCGGCGCCGCCGCAGTCCGCGAGCGTGACGGCCACCGCGTCGGCCATCAACCGTCCCGTCGAGCGAGCTGTCTCGGTCGAACGTGCGCCGATGGCCGTCGCGTCACCCCAGATCGTGGCGACGTCCACCACCACTGAAGTCAGGCTTCCCGCTCCCTCGAACACCCTTCCCGCGCCTCGTGCCGCGAAGAAGCGGAAGGGCCCGAACGCCGAGGATCGCGCGCTCGTGGAGGCCGCCGAAGCGCTCCTCGTCCAGCAGGATGCGGGTTCTTCCAAGGCGAAAGATCTCATCAACCCGTACGAATCCAAGACGATCGGCGGCGGCGACAAGCCGTACACGGGTGAGCCGATCACTCTGAATCTCAAAGACGCCGACATCAAAGACACGCTGCAGAAGTTCAGCGAGCTCACGGGGCTGAACATCGTGCTCGACCCCGACGTTCGAGGCACGGTCACGGTGAGCCTCACGGACATCCCGTGGGACCAGGCGCTCGAGCTGATCCTCAAGATCAACAATCTGGGCTACGTCCTCGAGGGCAGCGTCATGCGCATCTCGTCGACGTCGAAGCTCTCGCAGGAAGAGACGAATCGCGTCGCGCTCATCAAGGCTCAGGAAGCGAACCGCCCTGTCAAGACAGTCATTCAGAAGCTTTCGTATTCGAAGGCCGACGACACGGCGATCACGGCGCGCAAGATCATGTCCGTTCGAGGCGACATCTTCATCGACGAGCGCTCGAACACCCTGATCATCAAGGAGCTCCCCGACTACCTTCCCACCGTCCTCGACCTCATCCGGAACCTCGACGTTCCCACGCCGCAGGTCATGATCGAAGCGCGTGTGGTGGAAGCCACGCGAGCGTTCCTGAAGCAGCTCGGCGTCGACTGGGGCGTCAACGCCCGCGCGGATGCCAGCCACGGGAACACGACCGGCCTGGTGTTTCCGAACAGTGCCGATCTGGGTGGCGCCGTTTCACTCCCCAGCGGTAACCAGCTGCTCAAGCTGAGCCTGGCGAACGTGCTCGACACCGTCCGGCTCGACTTCGCGCTCTCGGCTGCCGAGAGCCGCGGCCTCCTGAAGATCGTCTCCACGCCGAAGGTACAGACGCAGACCAACCAGCTCGCGTCCATCCAGTCGGGCTTCCAGATCCCGGTGCAGACCACGGTCAACAACACGACGTCGGTTCTCTACATCGACGCCACGCTCCGGCTCGACGTCACGCCGCAGATCACCGCGGAAGGCACGATCATCATGGACGTGAAGGTTCAGAAGCGTGAGCCGGCCGTCGCCCTCAATATCGCGATCGGCAACAACATCCCGCTCATCACGCGCGACGCCAAGACGCGACTCATGGTGCGTGACGGCGGCACGGCCGTGATCGGCGGGATCTTCAAATTCACGACGAACGATCAGCGCTCGATGGTCCCGGGTCTCTGGAAGATCCCGCTTCTCGGGAACCTCTTCAGGAACCGGACCGAGCGTGAGGACACGGACGAGCTCATGATCTTCATCACGCCCCGAATCATGAAGTACTAAGGCGGAGCCATGCAGAAGATGAGAAGAATCCCTGCCCTCCTCGCAGTCCTCGCCCTTGGCGTCCTGGGGCTGCCGTCTTGCTCTACCAACACCCAGGGCGACGACGCCTCACCGGTGTTCCTCGCGGCGTCGTTCGACCTCCTGCCTCTCTCCACCAACGTCAACTCCGGCGCGGCCCTGCAGATCTCCACCGTGACCGTCAGGAACATCCTCAAGATCCCCGGTGCGAACCCGAACCAGTTCCTGGACGTGCGGCTCGAGGGCTACACCGTCACCTGGACCAGGCTCGACGGCGGACGCTCGCTCCCGCCTGCCGAACAGTGGGGCGGCAACGTGATCGTTCCGGTGAACGGCCAGTCCACGCTCAGCAATTACCCCTTCCTGAGCTCCGGTGCGCTCCTGCGTCCGCCCTTCGATCAGCTTTTCCCGTTCAATGGCGGAATCGACCGCGACACGAACCAGGCCACGATTCGCCTCCGGGGCGAGGTCGTGTTCTTCGGCCGCACGCTCTCGGGTCAGACCGCGACCGGCAAGGGGAACTTCGACATGATCTTCTTCTACGGCTCGAACGCCGCCCAGCTCGCGGTGCCGAAGAACGACGGTGTGTTCGGAGCACGGCGCCTGCCGAGCTTCGTCAGAAACAATCTCTTCCTGTCCGGCTTCGCCGCAATCGCCCTCCGCTAGATGGATCGTCACGAGGTGAAATCAATGCGCCGATTCCTGACGCCGCCCCTCGCGCTCATCGCGGGTCTGGCCATCGTTCTTTCCGGATGCGCCGGCGAGACTCCAACCACCCCGACCGGCAACGGAAACGGCGGAAATGGAAACGGGGGAGGAACGTGTAACGTCGCGATCGCCCTCATTTCCAGCTCTGCATCTCCGCTGGCGGGCTCGGCGGTCTTCATCCGCGCTTCCGCGACGAGGAGCGGTGCCCCCATCCCGGACGGGGCCTCCATCCTCTTCACGACGGACTACGGCTTCTTCCTCGAGACCGGGCTTCCCACGGTCTCGAAGATCGTCGTGGCCGGCGTGGCCGAGGTGACGCTGGCGTCCGATTTCTCGGGACGAGCCAACGTCAAGGCGGTGCTCGAATGCGCGACGGCCCTGACGGCCGTCAATTTCGGCAGTGTGCCCACCTCGGGGCCGTTCGTCTCCTCGATCACCCCTGATCGTGGGACTTGCGCCGGTGGCACCAACATCACCATCAACGGCGGACGCTTCGGGAACGACCCGGCAACCACTCGGGTGTCCATCGGCGGCCAGCCGGCGACCATCATCTCCGTGACTGACACGGTCATCGTGGTCAAGACACCCGCCCGGACGCTTGCCAACCGGCAGGTGCCCGAGACGGTCGACATCGTCATCACCGTGGCTTCGGGGACGATCACGAAGATCGCCTCGTTCACCTACTTCTGTGTGGACAGGGTGATCTTCATCTCCTCGGTGATCCCGAACAGCGGGCCGCCGGAGGGGGGAACCAGCGTCGTGATCAACGGCGGGAACTTCGGGACGAACATCGCCACCACGCGCGTCACGTTCGGCGGCGTGTCGGCCACCATCACGGGCCAGACGGACAACGCGATCACCGTTCTGACCCCGCGGCACCCGCTCGCGAATCCCAGCATTCCTGAGACCGTCGACGTCGTCGTGACGATCGACCTCGGGCTCGTGTCGCAGCAGAGCGCCATTGCAGTGCAGGCCTTCACCTATCGCGCAAGCGGAACGGGTGGTCCGGGCGTCTGTCTGAACCCGAACTCGAATCCCGCGCTCTTCATCTCGCGGGTGACCCCGAACACGGGCAGCCCGGACGGCGGTACGTCGGTCACCATCGAGGGGGGCGGCTTCGGCACGAACTCCGCCACGACGCGGGTCGACATCGGCGGAGTGCCGGCGCAGATCCTGACCGTCACCAACAACACCATCACCGTCTCCACGCCCCGTCGCGCCCTGGCCAACCCGGATGTTCCCGAGTCGGTCGACGTCATCGTGACGATCGACGTGGGAGGTCCGAACCAGTCCTGCGCCATCTCCTCGAGAGCATTCACCTACACGAGAGCGGCTCTCGAACCGGTGATCTTCTCGAGCTCGCCAAAGACGGGCCCGAACGACGCATCCACTCGCGTGACGATCTTCGGAACCGGCTTCCAGTTCCCCGAGCAGGTGTTCCTGACCTGCGGAAGCGTTCGGATCGAAGCCGCTGTCGTCTCGATCAAGTCGGATCAGATCGTGTTCCTCACGCCGATCGCGGCGAACGGGAACAGCTGCCTGCAGAACGCGCTCACGTCGATCATCGTCTTGAACCCCCAGACCGGGAAGACGGCGACCTGCGTCGATTGCTTCAAATACTACGACTGCCCCGCGGTGTTCGGAGTCTCTCCCCAGCAAACTCCCTACAACCAGACAAATACGCTCAGCATCAACGGCCGCAACTTCGAGGAGCCGGTCGAGGCCTCGCTGACGACCACGTGCTCGAACGTGTCCTCGCGGATTCAGGTGACGTCGGTCTCCTCGTCCATCATCACCGTCCAGGTCCCGCCGATCGATCCGCTCCAGTGTGCGTCGTGCTCCAACGTGCAGGCCACGATCACGCTCACGTTCCAGTCGCTCAGCTGCCCGGCCCTTTCGACCACGTTCAGCTATCGAGTCGACCCGGTGACGATTTCGACCGTCGGACCGCAGCAGCTGAACCAGGACGGGTCTCCGCTCGGAAGCCCGCTTGGAAGCGCGCCCCAGACGATCACCGTCACGGGCAGCGGCTTCCAGGACCCGATGACCTCGACCGTCGGCGGAC
>JBDSFL010000363.1:0-3095 GCA_039919545.1 Thermoanaerobaculia bacterium
TGGGTTCCCTACACCGGACGCTCCGCAGACCCGAAGCACTTCGAGCGGATGTTCTGATGAGCCGACGTTCCGTCTTCCGCGAGGTCTGGGACTTCTTGAAATACCGGAAGAAGTTCTGGCTCATGCCGATCGTCTTCCTCCTGGTGCTGATCGGGTTCCTCCTCGTCATGGCGGAGAAGAGCGTGATCGCGCCCTTCATCTACACCCTCTTCTGATCGGCGCGCTTCCCATGTCCACACGCATCCTCGGCCTCTCGGCCTACTACCACGATTCCGCCGCGTGCCTGCTCGTGGACGGCGTGCTCGTGGCCGCCGCGCAGGAAGAGCGCTTCACGCGCCTCAAGCACGACGCGAGCTTCCCGTCGCATGCCGCGCGCTCCTGCCTGGCGGCGGGAGGAATCTCGGCGAAGGACGTCGATCACGTCGCCTTCTACGACAAGCCCCTCCTGAAATTCGAGCGGCTCTTCGAGACGTATCTCGACTACGCCCCGAAGGGGCTGCGCTCGTACCTCACCGCGATGCCCGTCTGGATGAAAGACAAGCTCTTCATGGGCGATTCGATCCGCAAGGAGCTGGGCTACGACGGTGCCGTGCTGTTCGGCGAGCATCACGAGTCGCACGCGGCCTCGGCGTTCTACCCGTCTCCCTACGAGGAAGCCGCGATCCTCACGATGGATGGCGTGGGGGAGTGGGCGACGTCCTCCATCGGATTCGGCAGCGGCGCCAAGCTCGAGCTGTGCGAGGAGCTTCGATTTCCCCATTCGGTCGGGCTCCTCTATTCGGCGTTCACGTACTTCTGCGGCTTCAAGGTGAACAGCGGCGAATACAAGCTCATGGGCCTCGCCCCGTACGGCGAGCCGAGGTTCGTGGACGCGATCAAGGAGCACGTCGTCGAGATCTTCGACGACGGCTCCATCCGGCTGAACCTCGACTATTTCGATTTCGCGCACGGATTGAGGATGACGGGAGAGCGCTTCGCGCGCCTGTTCGAGGGGCCGGCCCGCGAGCCGGAATCGAAGCTCACGCAGCGCGAGATGGACCTCGCGCGATCGATCCAGGAGATCACCGAAGAGATCGTCCTGAAGATGGCGCGCCATGCCAAGGCGCTCACCGGAGCGCGCCATCTCTGCCTGGCCGGCGGCGTCGCGCTGAACTGCGTGGCGAATGGAAGGCTGCTGCGTGAAGGAGTCTTCGACGATCTCTGGATCCAGCCGGCCGCGGGAGACGCTGGCGGGGCGGTGGGGGTGGCGCTTTCCACGTGGCATCGCTACCTGGGCAACGAGCGGACGAGCGCCGAGCGGGCGGGTACCTGGAGGCTCAAGGGGAGCGGAGCGGCTCTCGCGCCCTACGCCGACGGAATGAACGGGGCGTTCCTGGGCCCGGCATTCCCCACGGACGAGATCGCCCGCTGGCTCGAGAGCCGAAAGCTTCCCTTTCGTTCCGTCTCGCGGGCCGAGCTTCCCGCCGCGGTGGCGAAGCTTCTGGCCGAGGGAAACGTCGTCGGCCTCCTGCAAGGGCGCATGGAATTCGGACCGCGCGCGCTCGGCGGGCGCAGCATCCTGGGCGACGCACGCTCACCGAAGATGCAGTCGGTGATGAACCTGAAAATCAAGTTTCGCGAGTCGTTCCGTCCCTTCGCCCCCAGCGTCCTGCGCGAGGATGCGGCCCGGTGGTTCGACGCGGACGTCGACTCGCCCTACATGCTTCTCACCGCAGATGTCGCGAAGGCCAGGCGCCTCGTGGTGAGCGAATCCGAGCGGGCGCTGTGGGGAATCGAGCGGCTCAACGTGCCGCGCTCGGAGATTCCAGCCGTCACGCACGTCGACGATTCGGCCAGGCTCCAGACCGTGCGCCAGGAGACGAACCCGCTCTATCACGCCATCCTGTCGGCGTTCCGCGACGCGACGGGCTGCCCGGTGCTCGTGAACACGTCGTTCAACGTGCGCGGCGAGCCGATCGTCTGCACGCCCGAGGACGCCTACCGCTGCTTCATGCGCACGTCGATGGATGTGCTCGTCCTCGAGGACAACATCCTCGTGCGCGACGAGCAGCCCCCGTTCACCGAGAGCGACGACTGGCGCGAGACGTTCACTCTCGATTGAGCGACGTGGGGTGTAACCGGGAGCGCTCCGCGCGCGTCTAGGAACAGAAGGGCCCCCTTTTCGGGTAATCTTGGGGCTCCATGCGGGGCGGGCGGTGCCACCGGCCGCCCCGAGCTTTTGAAAAGAGGCGCCCCGATGCGATTCCAGAATCCGCTCCGAGTCACTGCCATCCTCCTGGCATCCGCGTCGGTCCTCGTCGTCTCGCGGCCGCTCATGGCCGCCGGCATGCAAGACGTTCCCGCGCCGGCCCCATCGCATGCCGAGGCGATCGCGCCGCTGGGCACAATCACCCACAAGCCCGTGGGCACCGGCTCCGGCCAGGGCGGCGTGATCGCGAAGGCGACGTTCAGCAAGGAGATCATCCGCATCCTCCAGTCGAACTGCCAGACCTGTCATCACACGGGCGACATCGCCCCGTTCCCGCTCACCACGTATGCCGAGACGTATCCGTATCGCGAGCAGATCCGCACCGTCACGGCCACACGCGTGATGCCCCCGTGGCACGTGGCCAACAGCTGCTCGAAGTTCGAGGGCGATCCGTCGCTCACGGACGACCAGATCAAGACGATCGCGGGCTGGGTGGCCGACGGCGCGCCGCAAGGGAACGTGCGCGACCTACCCGCCCCCGTGAACTTCGGCAACGGCTGGAAGCTCGGCACTCCCGACCTGCAGCTCAGCATGCCCGAGGCCTTCACGCCGGACTTCTCCTCGGGCGACGTCTATCGCTGCTTCGTCCTGCCCACGAACACCACCGAGGATCGCTGGGTGAAGTCCGTCGAGGTGAAGCCGAGCGTGCGCGCGATGGTGCATCACGTGCTTCTCTTCATCGATACCGGCGGCTCGTCCACCGCGCTCGATGCGGCCGAGCCGGGCCCGGGCTACACCTGCTTCGGTGGCCCCGGCTTCAACATCCAGGTCGACACGGGCCTGCTGGCGGGCTGGGCTCCCGGCGCGCGCGCGCAGGAGCTGCCCGACGGAGTCGGCATCCTGCTGC
>JBDSFL010000364.1:0-2886 GCA_039919545.1 Thermoanaerobaculia bacterium
ACGCCCGCCTATCTGGTGAAGCTCGGCATGCTCACGCAGGAGCCTCCGGTCACCAAGGACATCGGGCTCCTGATGAACATGGCGCTGCAGAAGCTGTCGTTCCTGCCCTTCGGGCTCCTCATCGACCAGTGGCGCTGGAAAGTCTTCTCCGGCGAGATCTCGCCCGAGCAGTACAACCAGGCCTGGTGGCAGCTGCGGCTGAAGTACCAGGGCGTCGCGCCGCCGAGCGTGCGCAGCGAGAAAGATTTCGATCCGGCGGCCAAGTACCACGTGGCCGCGAGCGTTCCGTACACGCGCTATTTTCTGGCGGACATTCTCCAGTTCCAGTTCCACCGCTCGCTCGCGAATGCCGCGGGCTGCAAGGAGCCGCTCAACCGCTGCTCCATCTACGAGAGCAAGGAAGCGGGGAAGCGGCTCGACGCGATGCTCGCGATGGGGCAGAGCCGCCCGTGGCCGGAGGCGCTGGAGAAGCTCACCGGCCAGCGCCAGATGGACGCGAGCGCGATGGCCGACTACTTCGCGCCCCTGAAGAAGTGGCTCGACGAGCAGAACAAGGGAAAGCCGGTCGGCTGGTAACGAGGCTCGGGCGGGCTGGTAACGAGCCCGCGGCGGAAAGCGCGAGAAGGGTTTGATGGCAAGGCGGAGGAGGAAGGCGAGCGAAGGCCGAGGCTCCTGAGCGGGGCTACGTCGAGCGAAGCCGACCGAACGACAACGCCGCCAGCAGGCCCTTATCGCGCTTTCCGATCACATTCCGAGCATCAGTCTCGCAAGCTTGGACATCATCTCGGGTTTCCAAGGCGGGTCCCAGACGAGCTCCACCTTGGCGCCCGTCACTCCTTCCACGCCCTTCACCTTGGTCTCGACCTCGCCCGGGAGCGAGCCCGCCACAGGACACGCGGGAGCGGTGAGCGTCATCTTCACGGTGACGAAGCTCTCGGGTGAGATGTCCACGCTGTAGATCAATCCGAGGTCGTGGATATCGACGGGAATCTCGGGGTCGTAGCAGGTCTTCAATGCAGCGACCACCTTCTGCTCCAAAGTCTTCTCTGGGGTCTTCTCTGTGGCAGCTGGAACCGGCTCGGGGACGGGCGAACTCGACATGCGTCCAGCTTAGCAGCCCGTGGCAAAGGCGAAGGCCGGCGCACTCACGCCGGCCTTTCCTCTCCCGATCGATACCCATTCCGTCAGGCGACGCGGCGCTTCTTCAAACCCGGCAGGAAGCCGTGCGTCCCTCCGATGCCGAGGGGCAGCGCGCTCTTCAACAGAAAATCCAGCACGCGGCTCGGCTTCGCCTGCTTCTCGAGCGGAGCCGGTGCAACGCGCGAGATCGACCGCTGCACCCTGCGGCCGATCGTCTCCCGCCGGCGGGAACGAACCGCGAGAATGATGCCGCCCGCCACGACGGCGGCGATGCCCAGCCCGATGCCGAGTACGACGCCCGGATGCCGCTTCATCTGCACTTTCAGATCGAGCGCCTCATGTCGCCTCCGGTCCAGCTCGGAGATGTAGAGACCTAGCTCGTCCCTGGTGGAATCGATCTCGGTACGCAGGCGGTTGATCTCGGCCGCCAGCTCCTCCCTGTCATCGGGCTCGAGGTCGCGAGCGTCTTTGCCGTGCGCATCGGCCTCCGCTTCCTCCTGCACCCCCGAAATTCCTCGATGCGGGTCTTCACGAGCTACGCGAGTCGATTCTTCGTCCATTCGAAGTCCTCCTTCAGGCTGGCCCGAGTCGCCTCGAGCGGTCTCTTCACACGCTTGGTCTTGGCGACCGCACCCATCACGATGGCCAGGATGAGAAACGGGGCAGCCAAGATGAGTGCCGCGGCCCACTCAGGCACCACGTTCGCGAGCGCGAACGCAGCCGCGACCAGCAGCATGTTCAGGCCCAGGATCGCGCAGACGGCCGCCACGGCGAGGCTCTTAGCCATACCGATCTCGGCATGCAGATCCGCCTTGATCTCGGCTTTGGCAAGCTCCACCTCCTTGCTCGCGAGCAGCTTCACCCGATCGGCGATGTCCGAGAGCAGATCCTTCAGCGGAACCTTCCTGAGGGCTTCGGAATCCGCAGGAGCGGATGCGGGCGCCGTGTCGGCGCCCGGGCGGGGGTCTTCCAGCGTCATGGTGTCCTCCTTGGTCGTGTGCTTCTCCAGCAGCTGACCCTGCCCGTGCAAGGCTCGCGACAGCTGGAGAGCCTGTCGATAGACGATCTGCCATTCCTCGTACGAGACGGTCAGGCTCGAGATCTCACGCGTGATTTCGGCGAGCCGCTTCAGCAGGATGGGCGACGAGGCGTGATCCTGAGGACGCGACTCGAAGACCTTCCAGACATCCTTGATCTGCTTCTCGATGACCTGGGCCTTGGGATCCATCGATTGCAGCGCCTTCGTGCCTGTCATGGCTTCGGCGATCAGGCCGTGCGCCTTGGCGGTCGTCGTGTCCTTGCCGCGTAGCGTGACTCCGGTCGGATTGAAGATCACCTCGAGACCCGGCGCTCGCAGCAGCTCGATCTGCTGCGGCACGAAGTGCCGGAAGGCGCCCCCGCCGACGGTCCGAAGGATCGCGCCCGGAGCCTTCATCGCCCAGCTGGGCTCTCGACGCTGCAGCGGATAGCCATGCTCGACGAGCACGGTCTCGATGCAGCGAGCGGTGTCTTGCTGATCCTGCGGCTCCACGATGAGCGGGATCTGCTCGTCCATGAGGCCCCGGAGCCGCGAGCGCACCTTCCGGATCGGCGCGGCGACGACGACGAAGAGGAAGGCCCTGTCCGGCGTCAATTAGAACTACGGGTTGGCGACAATTAGAAGTGAGGGTTCGGACCCCTCCGGTAGTTGTCGTTGAGGTCAGACGCGACGGTCACGTCGGTTCCTCGGGATTCCCAGTTCTCCTT
>JBDSFL010000368.1:0-9518 GCA_039919545.1 Thermoanaerobaculia bacterium
ATGCGGTAATTCCGCCCGTCCGGATCTGTGCGGGGGGCGGCCCGAAAGGGCCGTCCCTACCGCGATATCTTCGTGCTACCGCGATTTGTGTGTTGTGCCGATGATCGTATATAATAGATCGCGGACCTGACCCTTTGTGTGTTCTCGGGCCCGGCCGTCCCATTCCTGATTCGAAGGGAGGGAACCGGTTCACTGTTGCTCCATCCGCTTTCTCCTATGCCGATTGAGCCCCCAGTACCTCGATGCGGCGCGTGCCGACCGAGGCCACCGTTGCGAAGAGCGCGCCGAAGATGACCAGGGCGGGTACCGAGACCCACCATGCGGCCGGGTCGATGATCAGGGCGAAGGGCCCCTGGTCGAAGTGAACCGGTAGCAGCGAGTCGAGGTGGTAGCTCGGCATGAGCCGCCTCAGGATCGGTGGAAAGACGATGCTGATGCGCTCGAAGATCCAGACGAGCGCCGCACCGACCATCGGGTTTTTCCCCAGGAGTCCGAGCGCCAGAAAGAGCCCGCCGTATGCGGCGCACGCCAGCACGGCCGCCAGCACGTACGACGAAAGAGCCCCGAGCCCTTCTGCCGAGAGCAGCCGCTCGCGCCCCGCGACGCCAGCTCCCGAGAGCAGGATCACGTACGAGAGCGCCGTCGAGAGCCCGAACGTGAACGCGGTGGCGACAAAACCCGCCAGGTATTTTCCCACCCCCATCGCCTCGCGTCGCACGGGCGAAAGGAGGAGGTAATGAAGACTCTTGTCGAGGATCTCGCCGCGGATCAGACCCACGAACGTGGCCGCGACGCCAAAGAAGAGCGTTCCGCTGAGCACGAGAATCTGGAAGAGCGCCGCGTACTCCTGAATGTAGCGCCCCAGTCTCGCGGTGTTGGGCGAGAGGCTCGCGATGGTGATCGCCACGATCACCGGGACCGCACCGAGGATGAGGAGCGGCAACCCACGGCGGGTCAGCAAGAGCCGGCGGAGATCCATCCGCGCGACGGCGAGAGCGGCTTGCATGAACGAATCCATCAGTGGACCTCCGCGTCGCTTTCGATCAGATATCGGTAAACGGCCTGCACGTCGTCGTCGCCCGAGCCCACGCGCTCGAGCTGAAGCCCGTCCTCGATCACGCAGCGCGAGAGGAGCTGGTACAGGCGGTCGGCATCGCGCGTGCGGGCCACGAGGCCGCCGCGGTCGTCGTGAATCGTGACCTCGATGGTGTGATCCTCGGCGAACAGACGCGAGGCCACGAAGGAGGGACGGTCGCAGCGAATGAGGATCTGCGTCGGCCTGTCCTCCACCTCGTCACGCACGCCGTGCACGTCGCCGGCGGCCACGATGTAGCCCCCCTTCAGCAAGACGACGCGGTCGGCGAGCTGATCCACCTCATGGAGGATGTGGCTCGAGATGATGACGATCGCGCCTTCGGAAGCAACCTGCCGGAACACCTCCATCGCCTCGGCACGCGCCATCGGGTCGAGGCCGTTGAGAGGCTCGTCGAGCAGGAGCACCTTGGGGTCGTGCGCGAGCGACTGGGCCAGCCGGGCCCGCTGCCGCATTCCCTTGCTGTAGCCCGCCACCCGACGGTCCTGCGCCTCGGTGAGGTTCACGCGGGCCAGCGCCACGGCAGCCTTCTCCCGTGCGGCCGCCTTCGAGAGCCCGTGCAGCGTGAGATACGAGGTGACGAACTCGAGGCCCGTGACGCCGCGTGGAAACGAGTCGACCGACGTGCAATACCCGACGAGCCGGAAGAGCGGCACGGGGTCGTCCGGCGACACGCCCATCACGCGAACGCTGCCGTGCGTCGGACGCAAAAGCCCGGTGGCGAGGTTGAAGAGCGTCGTCTTGCCGGAGCCGTTCGGGCCGACGAGCGCCGTGATGCCGGGCGGCACGGTGAGGTTCACCCGGTTCACACCGAGAATCTCGCCGTAGAACTTGGACAGATTTTCGAAGACGATCGAGTCCGCGCTCAACTGACCACCTCCACGGCACGGAGCCGGCGGCGCAGGAGCAGGAGCGCGCAGACGATGAGGAACGCGAGGCTGAGCACCGCAGCGGAAACCGGGAGGTGGCCCCCTCTGTCGGAGAACGAATCGCCGAACGAATCGTTGCGGGTCGGATTCCAGCCGAGGAGCCAGCTGCAGATGACCTTCATCGACACGAAGACGCTCAGCATCGAGCCGTAGCACGTGTCGAGAGCGTGGTTGAGGTTCTCGCCGATGGCTGCCGTGATCACCAGGAAGCCGATGAACACTCCCCGGGCGATCGCCCGACGCCGGACGAAGGCGGACACCGCGAGCCCGAGCACCGAGAGCACGGTGATTCCGAGCAGGGACCCGATCACGAGCCCGGGCGCGATGCGCAGGTGCGACGCGGCCCAGGGGCCGGACGCGACGGAGCTTTGCAGACCGAAGAGCAGCAGCCCGGGAACCCAGGTGATGGTCGAGAGGAGGACGGCCAGGACGGCGAACTTGCCCGCCACGTACTGGGCCCGGGAAACGGGGCGCGACAGGTAGAGCGGTAGAGCTCCGTTGACGAGATCCGGCGACACGAGCGCAGGGGCGATCACGAGCGTCTGCGCGGCCGCGCAGACGAACTGCACGCCGAGGAGCCACAAGAAGAAGGAGGCGTTGATCTTGAGGAGGTCACCGGTCTCGATGCCGAGCTTGGCCAGCAGGGGAGCGTTGTTCACGGCCCAGATCGCGACCGCGCAGCCGAGCGGTGGAAGGAAGCTGCCGAAATAGAGGCCCGTGAAGAGCCGCGAGGCGAAGAGGTCGCGATAGGCGTAGCGGGGCAGGACGAGGAGGCGGTGAAAAGCGGAGGTGCGTGCGCCGTCCCAGGGGCGGTAGCGGCGATCGAAGACGGCCATCAGCTCGCCTCCATCGCGGCCATGAAGATGTCTTCGAGCGAATCCCGTTTGTGCGCCAGATGCCGGATCTGGATGTCGTGCTCGGCGGCCAGGCGGTAGACGTCGCTGATCTCGAGCCCTTCGGCCAGCACCACCTTGCTCTTGCGCCCGCGCCCCGGCGCGCATTCGCAGCCGCGCGCGGCCAGCAGCTCGACGAGCGAGCCCGAGCCGTTTCCGCCGCGCGTCTCGATCTCGAGCAGCCGCCGGTTCGTGCGGCGCTCGGCCTCGAGATTGCACGACTGCACGATGCGGCCGTCCTTCAGTACGAGCACCGAGTCGCAGCATTCCTCCACGTCGCGCAGCAAGTGCGACGAGAGCACGACCTGCACCCTGCCGCTGGCCACGACCTCGCGGATGAGCTTGATCATCCGCGTGCGTGCCGGTGGGTCGAGGCCGTTCGTGGGCTCGTCGAGAAAGACGATCCGTGGGCCGTGCACCAGCGCCTGCGCCAGCTTGGCCAGCTGCTTCATGCCCAGCGAGTAGCTCTCGAGCGGGCGATAGCGCGCCTCGAAGAGGCCGACGTAGAAAAGCGTTTCATGCGCGCGCTCGAGCGCGGCGTCGGGCGGCAGACCCGACAGCTCGGCCATGAGCGTGACCATGCGGACGGCGCTCAACCCAGCGATGTAGGCGTCGTTCTCGGGCATGTAGCCCACGAGCTCTTTCAAGCGCGCGCTCTCGGTGCGGATGTCGAGGCCGAGAAGCCGTGCCGTGCCGGAGACGAGTTTCTGGAAACCCAGCAGCGTCTGGATGAGCGTCGTCTTGCCGGCGCCGTTGGGTCCGAGCAGCCCAATGGCACGGCCGGCGAGCGATCCTGAGATTCCTCTCAGGACCTCCCGCCGGCCGTACCGAACCGTCAGGCCCTCGAGCTCGAGGACGGGAGCAGTTGCGGATTCCGTCAATGGCTTCCTTTTTCGCTTCGGTTCTTCAGGGTCGCGAGAAT
The DNA here is from genome assembly GCA_039919545.1 of Thermoanaerobaculia bacterium. Classification (GTDB taxonomy): domain Bacteria; phylum Acidobacteriota; class Thermoanaerobaculia; order UBA5066; family UBA5066; genus JBDSFL01. Next base: position 3,838 of record JBDSFL010000368.1, read on the forward strand.
CGCGGGGAGGTCGAGGCCGGCGAGGCCCGCGGGGCCATACGCGCCCATCACGATGCGGGTCTCTTCACCGCGCGCCCAGCCGAGCGACGGCTTGGTCGACATGCCGAGCGCGGCGCCGACGTTCTGGTAGACGAGGGCGGAGACCTCGAGCGGGCCGTCCTTGGGCAGCATGTCGGCAAGGCCGCCCGCGGCGCGCAGGCCCGTGCCGCTGGCCCGCGTCTGGAGCGCCCGCGAAACGACGGCCCGATCGGTTCCCACCACGAGGTAGCCATTGTCGTACGCGAAGTGGATGATCGCGTCGGCACCGACGCGACGCACCGCGTGGTAGGTGGTGCCGCCGATCTCCGTGCCCTCGAGCGCGAAGCCGGCCTCACCCTTGGCCCGGGCCTCCGCGTCGATCTTCTGCACCAGGCGTTCGAACGCGAACTGCAGACGCGACGGCTCATAGACCTCGATGATCACCTTGAGCGCGGGCAGAGGAAGCGCGGGGCCGTCGAGGGCGATTGCGAAGTCGCCGCCGAGCAAAGCCGCGAGGTCGCCGTCGAGCGAGAAGCCCAGCTCGGATTTCACCTGATCGGCCTTGCCGGCAAGCTCGGGGAAGATGGTGTACAGCTCCTGAATCGCCGCCTTCGGCTCCTTCATCGCGAAGGCCGCAACCACGGTGGCCTGCGCCGAGACGTAATCGAGCGCGCCGAGGGGTGCCGGGGCGGCGAGCCACGAGGCCACACCCCGGCGCGTCTGACCGAACGTCACGCTCGCCTCGGTGCGGGCGGTGTCGCCTTCCACACGGCGCGCGATCAAGAGGCCCCTGGCGTCGAGGAGGCCGAGCCGCTCGAACGGCGGGGAGTCTGCCTGTGAAGCGCCTGCGGGGATGAGACGCTGCAGGTCGGCCGCGAGCACATCGTGAAGCCCCTGGCGGTAGGCGTTCGCCACGTTCACGGCAAGGGGAGAGCCTGCCAGGGTGGCGCCGCCGCCGACGGCGCTTGCGAAGGCAGCCAGCTCGTCGCCGTGGAAGCCGACTGCGACGAAGTCGCCCGTGACGAGCAGCGTCGCGCCGTCGTGTGCGGAGGCGAGCGCCGCCACGTCGTCGACGAGGCGAATCACGTTCTTCCCGGCCTCGGTATTGATCTTCGTGACGATGCTCGGGAGAAATTCGCGCAGCTCGTGGGCGCGTCGCGCCTCGGCATAGACGACCGGGCCGAGCACCTTGCCGCTTGCATCAGAGACGACGGCCAGCGCGATCTCGTCGCCCAGCCTTTCTCCAACATCGGAAAGCAGGTTCACCGCTTGGTCAAGGTGGGCACGCCCGTTCTCGGAAGAGATCATGGGACCCAGGGCCGTGGCGATGGCGCCACCCTGGTCGATGCGCGCGGCCAGGGCGCGCCACGCTTCACGAAGGCCACCGGACAGGTTCGGCACGGCGCCGTACACGACGGTGCCGGAAGGCGCAACATCGAGGAGCCGCGTGTCGTGATGGAGGCCGGGCGTGGGGAACGCCTTGGCCAGATCCGTGCGAAGGTCCTGCAGCTCGGTTGCCAGCTTCTGCCAGTGCTCGTGCTCGGCGCTGAAGGCGACCTCTTCCTGGATCGGCACGCGACCCAGGTCGTCGCGGCTCGTCGTCTGATCGCCGGGATGCAGCGAGCGCGTCTTGCTGCCGGATGAGACTCTCACCTCGCCTTCGAGCACGGATACGCGTGACCCGCTCATGCCGTGGTTGACGGCGAACACGGTGCCGACGACAGAGACCGCACAGTCTGGCGTGACGATGGCGAGATGCCGGCCGCCCGTCTGCTTGGCCGCCTGGACGAGCACGCGTCCGCGCGTGAGCCGCACGGTGAGCCCGGACGTTGCGGAGGCGACGCTCAGCTCCGAGCGCTCGGCCATCTCGATGTGGGAGCCATCCGAAAGCGTGAGCACGGCGCGCGACGCGCGGCCGGTTCTCAGCGTGCCGCGCGCCTGCGCGCCCGCCTTCACGAGCAAGGCGTTCTGTGAGGGAGAGATCAGCGTCCCTTCGACGCTCTCGACCGTGCTGACGCTCGCGACGGGGGTGGCGCGGCGAATGGCCCAGGCTCCCGTGCCGAGAGCGAGAACGACGGACGCCGCGATCGCGAACGGAATCCACGCGGCCTGCGGACGCGCGGCGACGCGTGCCTTCGACGGGGACTGATTGGACCGCGCGGCCATCACCACGCGCCGGCAGGCGACGCAGGAGCGGGTGTGATCTTCCACCAGCACGCGGCGCGGCTCGGACAGGCTTCCCGCGAGGTAGGCGGGAACGAGGGTCGCGAAGTCGGCGCAGCCGGAGATCGCCCCGGGGACGTCGCCCTGGGCACGCGCCGCGGCGTCGAGCGTCTCTTTCACGCGCGTCTTCGCCCCGAGCAGCTCGTCGCTGGAGGGCTCCTCCGAGCGAATCATCGCGGCGATGGCTTCGGGGTCGAGCGAATTCTGATTCTTGGTGTCGTTCATGGCGTTCCTCACAGGTTGTCTCTCAGCAGGAGGCGAAGGCGAGTTTTGGCGCGGAGGATCTGGATGGCGACGACGGCCGCCGAGCTCCCCGTGATGGCCGAGATCTCGCGCGGCGGAAGTCCCTCGACGTGGCGCAGCACGAACACTTCGGCCAGCTTCGGCGAGATCTCGGCGAGGGCCTCGCGCAGCGCGCGGCGCGTCTCCCGAGCCTCGTGGCGGGCGTGGGGCGATTCGGAATCAGGTGAACGGTCGCGCTCTTCATCCAGCGCCGCAGCCTTTCGGAGCCCGCGGGAGCGGAGGAGGTCGAGCGAGGCGTTCACCGCGCTTCGGACGAGGTAGCCGGCCGTCAGCTTCGACTCGTCGGCCGAGACGAGGCGAAGGTAGACGGTCTGGAGGACGTCTTCCGCGTCGGCCGCACTGCCGGTGACGCGGTAGGCGGCCCGGTAAACCGACGCGTGGTGCGCCTCGAAGGCGGCCTCCAGAGCGGTGGTTCCATCGGCCGGCGGCCTGGGTTGGGTCAAGGTGGAGCCTCTCTCGAAGATGTTCATCAACACGATAAACGGATGAGGGGGCGAATCCTTAACAGGCGAGCAGGGACGAAGAGTATTTAGAGGTGCGGATGCGGTGGGTTCGAGTCAGGGCGGCCTGCCGCGAATCGTTCGCATCACGTTGAAGAACCAGCACTTGGAAGGTCCGCGCGGGCCGCCTCAGCGGAAAAAGCCGGAAACGTCCAGGATGACGTGCACCGGCTGCGTCGTGTCGTTCCGGACGGTCAGCCTGCCGAGCGCACCCGGAACGGCGGCCGCGCTTCCGGCGCGCGTGCGCCCCGCGCCGAGCGAGAGGACCTGCGCGGTGGGCGCCGCCGATCCCGCGCCGTGCAGGCGGAGGTTCCCGGCCGCGCCCGCGTTCACACCGGTCACGTTCACCGCGAGGGAGCGGGCGTCCACCGGAACGCCGCACGTGCCTGCCGCGTCGAACGTGAGCGTGCCGTTCGCGGCGACGGGCGTCGCCAGACCCAGACGCGTGTCGAGAGCTCGGCAGGGAATCGTCGCGAAGAACTGCACGGGCGACTCGGTTCCCTCGAAGGAGCCCACATCGCAGAGCGCACCCGCGGGCCGCGCTGCGCCGCGCGCGTCGACGCTCGAGGCGCAGCCGGAGAGCGCGCCCTCGAGCGCGGGGCTTCCGGCCAGCAGGGAGATCGTCGCCACCTCGCCACCGTGATCGGCCAGCGGCCCGAGACGCGGCTCGGCGATGACGGGCCCGGCCACGCAGTTCCGGTCGTTGCCGTCCGCGAGGTTCCGCTGCGGGTACTCGATCACGTCGCCGCCGTTGGTCATCTGCGGAGAGCCGGTCGCGCAGTTCTTCCCGATGTTCCACGGATTGCCGCCGTCGTCGGCGGTGTTGTGCGCGACGATGGAGGCGCGGATCGTGACGTTCGACGCGGGCGCCGCGATCGAGATGCCGCCGCCGGTCCAGCCCGCGTGGTTGTACGCGACCGTGAGGTGGGCGAGCGTGACGTTCGGGCCGCTGGGGTAGATCGCGAAGCCTCCTCCGATCGCGTACCCGGTGGGCGCCAGAACTCCTTCGGCGCGATTTCCGGTGAACGTCAGATTGGTCATCGCGGCGCTCGTGGGGAGGTACAGCCAGAGTCCGCCCCCCTGGCCGAAGGAACGATTGCCCGCCACGAGCGACTGCGTGAAGTCGAAGGAGCCCTCCTGGTGATAGATCGCGCCTCCGTTTCCGCCGGTGGCGCGATTCTCGAGAAACGTGGACTCCGCGATCACGAGCGCCTGCGGGCTGAGATACATGACGGAATGAACGGCCCCGCCGGCCCACGCCACGTTGTCGCGGAACCCGCAGCGCTCGATGCGCACCTCGCCGTCCCCCGCGCCGTCGATGTAGATCGCGCCGCCGGTGGCTCCGAAATTCGACACGCGCGCCTGCGTCTCGTTGCCGATGAACGTGGAGTCGCGGATGACGAGGCCGTTCACGGAAGCCGATGCCTCGTTGCCGCCGAGAAACCCGATCGCGCCCCCGTTCCCGCCCCGGTTCCCGGTGAAGGTGCTCGCGTCGACCGTCGACACGCCGCCCAGGATGTAGAGCGCGCCTCCGCCGATGTCGTCTCCCGCCTGCGTACAGATGTTCGACTCGAAGCGCACGTTCTGCACGGTGAGCGCCTGAGTGCCGCGTTCGTGGAAGAGACTGCGGATCGCCGCGCCGTAGTCGGTGGCGCGCCCGCGCCGGAGCGTGAGATTGCGCACGGCGAGCTGGCGCTGGTAGTTCACGGTGAAGAGACGCACCGCGTCCTGGCCGTCGAGAGTCACCAGGCCGCCGCCATCGATGTCGGTGGCGAGTGCGGCGGAGATCGTCTTGGTTGACGTGATCGGGATCGTGACGGGACTCGCGCCGCAGGAGAACGTGACGGCGCCTCCGCCGGAGAGCGCCGTGTCGAATGCGGCTTCCGTGCAGGAGGCGGGCGCGCCGTTACCGACGATTCCTGCTCCTTGGAGGAGGTTGGGAAGGAGAAGCAGGAGGAGTGTGAGCGTTTTCATGAATTCCCCTCTTGTCCTACCGCGGCTTGGCGGGTCGAGGTTGGCCAGGACGAAGTCCCCCAAAGGGTTCGACTCCCACAAGCATCTGCCATATCGCTCATTGTTCCAAGCGCCGCTGTCGTTGCGTCCAGATCTCTGCTTCCCTGGGCGCCGAGACCGGCAATCGAGGTCGAAAATCCAATGAGAACCGCTTCTAAAATGAGCGAAGATCGGCTTCGCCGAGCTGACCGAGATGTACGCCATCGATTCCGCACTTCGCGAGATGGTCGAGGGGGCCGCGGCCGCGTCGTCGCCCGAGCGGGCACGGGCCGGCGAGGCATGACTTCAGGCATCAACTGATGTACGCTCGAGCGCCCGGAGGTGATGATGCGAACCACCCTGAACCTCGACGACGCGCTCCTCGGCGAAGCGCAGAAGCTCACGGGGATGACCGAGCGCACGGCGCTCATCCACGCGGGTCTTCACGCCCTGATCCAGCGCGAGGCCGCTCGACGGCTCGCCCTTCTCGGCGGAACCGAGCCGGGGGCACGCCTGACGCCGCGCCGGCGCGAGGCACCGCGCAAGCCGGCCGGCCCGTCCGGAGGCAGGAAGCGTCCGTGATCCTGGCAGATTCGTCCGTCTGGATCGGTCATCTTCGCTCGCCGGCCGAGGAGCTCGTCGCCG
>JBDSFL010000372.1:0-2940 GCA_039919545.1 Thermoanaerobaculia bacterium
AGTCCGCCGTGCTCGAGGAACTCGACGATCGCCGTCAGCTCCCCGCGATCGAACCAGACACCGTCCTTGCGGCAGACGTCGATCACCACGCGCGACAAACCGGCAAAGTTCACGCGATTCATCAGCGTGCGGCAACCGGGACATTTTCGGTAGCGCACGGCGGCAAGCGGTGCCGCATCCACCCTCCGCGGCTCCGCCGGCTCGAGCCCGTGCAGGTGCGCACGCAGGTCGGCGTCGCGCGTCACCGCGTCGAAGATCCCGGAGCTCAGGAACAATCCGCCGCAGCGCGCGCACTCGGCGTAATCGATGGCCTCGAACATCCTTCCGACCAGGTCCTCGTGACAGTCGGGACAGGAGCCGGATGGACGCGATGAGTCGGCGGCCCTTTCCGGAGGCAGCGCGCGCGCGCATCGGCCGCAATGCGAGACGTCACGCCCGTTCAGGGAGAAACACGTGGGGCATCGACGCGTGGCCAGGAGCGAGCTGCAATGCGCGCACGCGCGGCTGGCGGGCCCCGCCGGCGCGCCGCAGGACGGACAGCGAAGCGTCGGAACCGCGACGGGCCACTCGAACGGTCGACCAGGCGTGTCGGACAGGGAGGAACCTCGCGCGGATTCTCCCGCAATTCGACGCCACTTACCCCAGGACTTCGACTTGCATCGCCTCCTGGCCTTCCGCGGTGATCTCGAAGACCGGTCCCGCGCAGATGTCGTCGTCTCGGCTTCTCAGGTAGCCAAGCCGACAGAGTTCATCGATCGGCTCGCGTCCCTCGTCAAACAAGAGGACGGTCGTATGTTCATCGACGTGGATCGCGATCTGCCCTCGCGGCAGCAGGAGCAGGCGATGGCCCTCGGCGGCTTTCAAAACCGCGGCCTCCAGTTTGCCCAGCGACGGGCTCCTCACGCATGTGGCGCCCATGATCATCCAGTCAGCACAGGCCGTGCCAGCTTCCCTTCAAACCGCTGGCTTCACCCGGCGCTCGCGAAAGAAATCGACGAGGATCTTTCCGCACTCGGCACCCAGAACTCCCGACACGACCTCGACACGATGGTTCAATCGCGGTTCGCGGCAGAGATCCCCGAGCGAGCCGACGAAGCCGGCCTTCGGATCGAACGCTCCGAAGATGAGCGCGGGAAGGCGCGCGAGCACGACGGCGCCGGCGCACATCGCACAGGGCTCCAGTGTGACGAAGAGACGGCAGCCATCCAGGCGCCAGGAGCCGAGCTTGCGCGCCGCCCGACGAATCGCCACCACCTCGGCGTGCGCCGTCGGATCGCGATCCAGCTCCCGACGGTTCCTGCCGCGCGCAATGATGGCTCCATCCTTCACGACCACGGCCCCAACCGGCACGTCTCCATGCGTGGCCGCGCGTCGCGCGGCTACGAGCGCCTGGCGCATCCAGCGCTCCTCGTCGCCGATCAATTCACGGGACCCAGCAGGAGACCCGCCGTCAAGCCCGCAACCTGGAAAGCGCCGCGACGCCGAGCAGGAGTCGGAAGATCATCAGTCCCCACTCGACAGTTTCCGTCGGATTTTTCGTTCTATTTAAGTGGTGCGCCCAAGAGGAGTCGAACCCCTAACCTTTTGATCCGTAGTCAAACGCTCTGATCCAATTGAGCTATGGGCGCACGCGAAACGCGGCAGGACGCAGAAGATAGCCGAAGCGGGGCCGCATTTCAAGCGGGGATCCTCTGCGACTAAACTTCAGCTCGCAATCAAACGTATCTTCACCCTCACAGGAGGCCATTTCTCAATGACTGCCGCGATCTCTCTCAGGGGTGTCGTCAAGCGTTATGGACATTTCACCGCCGTCGACCACCTGGATCTCGAGATCCCCCACGGGGTCACGTTCGGGCTGCTGGGGCCCAACGGGGCAGGCAAGACGACTTCGATCCGGATGATCATGAACATCACCAAGCCGGACGAAGGAGAGATCCGCGTCCTGGGCGAGACGATGTCCGAAAAGATCCAGGAACGCATCGGGTATCTCCCGGAGGAACGCGGCCTGTACCGGAAGATGCGAGTCATCGACCAGCTTCTCTTCTTCGCCGCCATCAAAAGCGTCGATCGGCACACCGCGCTGAAGCGTCTGGGACCCTGGATCGATTCGATGGACCTGCGCCCGTGGCTGCAGAAGAAGACCGAGGAGCTTTCCAAGGGAATGCAGCAGAAGGTGCAGTTTCTGGGAACCATCGTGCACGACCCCGACGTCCTCATCCTCGACGAGCCCTTCTCGGGTCTCGACCCCATCAACGTGGTCCTGCTGAAGGATTTCCTGGCCGACTTCAAGAAGCAGGGAAAAACGGTCGTTTTCTCGACGCACGTGCTCGAGCAGGCCGAGCGCCTCTGCGACCGCATCGCCCTCCTCTATCGCTCCAAGAAGCTGCTGGACGGCACGGTGCGCGAGATCAAGACGCTCTACCGCGACCGCGTCCCGCTTCCCCCGCCCGTGGAGCCCGAGCCCGAGCTCGAGGCGATCTTCATCAAGGCCGTCCACGAGTCAGGCCTCCAAGCCCCCACCGCCGAAGAGCTGAAGTAGGACCGCATGAATCCCAAGCTCCTGGCCGTCATCAAGCGCGAATACCTCCAGCAGGTCCGGAACAAGGCCTTCTGGATCTCCACGGTTCTCATCCCCACTCTCGGGTTGATCTTCATCGGGGTCCAGGTCGTCCTGGCGCAGTCGATGGTCGCGAAGGGTCGCATCGGCGTGATCGACCTGAGCGGCCGCCTGTACGAGCCGCTCGTGGCCGAGCAGCAGGTGAAGGTGGACTCCGACGAGGAGACGAACCCCGAGAGCATGGAGAAGAGCCGAAAGAAGATCCCGACGACCGTCGAGTTCTTCAAGGTGGAGGCGACTCCAGAGACGCTCGCCGCCGTCCGCACGAAGCTGAACGAGGACGTGCAGAAGGAGCGGATCAAGTCGTACGTGATCCTGCAGCC
>JBDSFL010000379.1:0-5312 GCA_039919545.1 Thermoanaerobaculia bacterium
GAACGGAGTCTTCCTCCTCTTCGTCGAGGTCAAATGGCGCCGGAGCGCCGTTTGTGGGAATGCCGCCGAAGCGGTCACTTCCCTGAAGAGGCGGCGGCTCCTTCGGACCGCCCGCGCCTGGCTTTCCGAGAACGCGCCTTCGTCGAGCCGTCCCGTGAGGTTCGATGTGGTCGCGATTCACGAGGAACCGTTTCAAATCGAGTGGATCGAGGGGGCTTTTGATGCGACATCCTGAATTTTCACGAGCAGCGGCGAAGCGCCGGACCGGCGTGCGCCGCGCCACCGCCTTTCTCCTCGGTGCTTCCCTGATTTTCGGCAGGCCGGCGAGCGCGGGGCTGAAGTTCGCGCCCGCTGCCGCCCCGTCCGGAGGCGACGTGTCCTCTCTTGCCGGCGACGGGGCCACGCTCTGGGCAGGCAGCTCGCGCGGCGTGTGGCGCCTGTCGAGCGATGTCTGGGCTCTCGACGGACTCTCGAACCAGACGATCACGTCGGTGGCGGTGTCCGGCGGCCTCACCTGGGCCGCGACGGGCGATGGGCTCTTTTCTCGAGCGGTGAACGGCACGTGGAGCGCCGAGCCCTCCGGCATCCCGGTCGCGCTTCCCGCCGTTCTCCTGGCCGACGGCAGCACGCTCTATGCAGCCGGTGTCGGCGTCTCGCGCCGCTCGGGGAGCACGTGGGCCAGGCTCCCATCGCCGGGTTCGGGCCTCGTGCTCTCGGCCGCGCTCTTCGGTCCCGACCTCGTCGTGGGCCTCTCCTCCGGAGGCGCGGCGCGGTACAACGGCACCTCGTGGAGCGCGATGTCCGCGGGCATTCCGATCTCTGAAGGCGCCACAGCGCTCACCGTCCTCTCGGGCACTCTGTACGCGGGAACCCCACGCGGCTTCTACACCTGGACCGGAGTGGCTTGGACGGCGGACGTGGCCTTCGGCCAGCACGATGTGCGAGCGCTGACGAGCTTCGGGAGCACCCTGCGAATCGCCACGGCGGACGCCGGCGTCTTCCGTCGCTCGGGAGCCGCGTGGATCGCGGAGAACGCCGGGCTGCTGACGTTTCGGACGCGGAGCTTCGCCACGCTCGCGAGCGATCTCTATCTTGGAACGGGAGGAGGTCCCGTGTATCGGTCGGTTGGCGCCTCCTGGAGCGAGGTCGGCGCGGGCACGCTGAACGCATCGAGCGTTTCCGACGTGCTCGCCGGTCCCACCTCGACCTCGCTGCCGACGATCGCCACCCGAGGCGGCGGGGTGTTGCTGGGTTCTTCCTCTCCTCCCGTTCCCGATGGCTGCGGCGACCTATACGCGGTCGCCCCCTCTCCCTCTCCGACGTCTCAGGACATCATCCTGGCCTCGGCATGCGGGCCTCTGTCGGGCCGCGCGAGCTTCAGCTCGATCTCGACCGGGCTGCCGCAGGGCGCCCTGCTGACGTCGCTCACGGCGACGGATGGACAGGGAATTCTGGGTGGATCCTCGAACGCGGGGGCTTTCCGCTTCACGGGCTCGGCCTGGAGCGCCGACAACAGCGGCCTCTCGGCGAACGCCGTGATCCAGACGGTTCGCCGTGTGGGCAGCCGGCTCTACGCGGCGAGCAGCGGACTGCTGTTCGAGCGGACGGGAAACTGGGTCGATGTCTCGACCGGCCTCCCCACGGGCGCCACGGTCAGCGCGCTCGGCGGAGTCGCGGCGAGCTACGCCGGGCTCATCTCCGGAGGGCTGTATCGACGGGAGGGCTCCTCCGTCTGGCGAAGGGAGCCGAACGGCATGAACACGAACGCGGTCTTCTCGATCGACGAGACGGGCGCGAACTCGGGCGGCCGCCTGTTCGTGGCCGGAGGGAAGGGCGGAGTCTTCGTCAAGCGCGAGGGCGGCTACACGCCCGAGAGCGTGGGCCTTCCCGAGGGTGTCGACGCGCGCGTCGTGCGCGCAATTCCACTCACGAATCCGAGCCGGATCGAGCTCTTCGCGGGGACTTCCGGGCACGGTCTCTTCAGCGCTTCGGCGCTGGCCTCCGTGCAGACCATTCCCGTGGTCCTGGACGTGGTGGGCGGCACCGGCGCCCGTTTTCGAACCGAGCTGATCATCGGCAGCCGGAACTATTCCGGAGACGTTTCGATCACCTTTCAGCCCGCTCCGGGCTTCGGTTTTCCCGAGGTCGACCCGGGCACCACGTCCATCACGCTCTCGGCGGGCAAGGAATTCCGCGCCGCCGATGCGCTGGAATTTCTTCGTTCGCGCGGGATCCCGATCCCGGCGTCTTCGCCCTCGCAGCCGATCGCCGGCAGCCTCTCGATCTCGGGAACCTTCGCCACCCAGCCCTTCCCTTTGCTGACCGATGACCTCTACGCCATCGCCCGCACCTACACGCGGGATGCCGCGGGAGGAAGCTACGGACTGTTCTACGACGCGATGTCCGACATCGATGCCCCCGAAGGCGAGGCGACGATCTACGGTCTGAGGAGCGTGGCGGGCGTGTCGCGCTCCAACCTCGCCGTCGTGCATCTCCCCGGGCGCGGCGTCGAGCCGATCACGCTCTCCGTGCAGGTCTACTCCGATTCGGGAGTTGCGGCCGGCGCGCCGCTCGAGAAGAGCCTCGCGCCCGGGGAGTGGTACCAGTTCAACGGGGTGCTCGGCGTCGCGGGGCTGCCCGAGGGCGCCTTCGGCTATGCGCGCATCACGCGAACCGCGGGCGTGGGCGCCTGGTCGGCGTACGGCATCGTCAACGACGCGGCCACGTCGGACGGCTCCTACCTGCCCGCCTTCCGGCCGGGCGGTCTCTCCTCGGCACGCCGCCTCATCGTGCCCGTCGTGCTCGATCTCTACGGCGCGGCCGGCTCACACTTCACGACCGAGGTCACGCTGGCCAATGACTCGTCGTTTGCCACGCCCATCGATCTCGTCTATCAGCCCGCGCCTGGTTTCGGGGAGGCTCCAGGCGTCACCACCGTGACGATTCCGTCGCTGGCCGCGCATGCGCAGCTGACCATCCGCGACATCATCCAGTACCTGCGCGAGCATGGGATCCGGGTTCCCGACCCTGCGATCGGCGGCGCGCAGGCCGGAACGCTGTTCGTCGATTTCCGCTTTCTCACGAACCTCGACACGCCGAGAACGATCGTGCTCGCCCGCACGTCGACTCCGAATCCGAATACGGCCGTCGGCGGTGCGTTCGGCCTCTTCTATCCCGCGGTGGCGCGCGGCGGGGGTGCGCGCACCTCCGCCACGGTTCCCGCGCTCGCGCAGGACGACACCGTTCGCTCCAATCTCGCTGTCGTGCACACCCGCGGGGGCTCGGACCTGGCGCTCGGCCTGTCCGTCCAGCTGTTCGATACCGTGAGCGGGGCGGCGGTCGGCAACCCGCTTTCCATCACGCTGCAGCCGGGAGATTGGTACCAGTGGTCCCGGGTGCTGGAGGCAGCGGGCGTGCCGGCCACGACCTCTCAGGCGCGTGCCGTGATCACGCGGGTGTTCGGCGACGACACGTTCTTCGCGTACGGCGTCCTGAACGATGCGAACACCTCCGACGGAAGCTTCCTCGAGATGATCCCGGACGTCCGCTGATCGGACCGCTTGGTAAACTGATTCTTTCTCGCGAACGTCCCTGACTCGCAGGGTGGAGGAGGCTCGATCACATGGCGACCATGGCCGGCCGGATGCTGGGACGCTATCGTCTCGAGTCGCTGCTCGGCCAAGGGGGTATGGCGCAGGTCTACAAGGCCGCTGATTCCAAGCTCGGCCGGGTCGTGGCCGTGAAGGTGATCCTTCCCGCGCACGCTTCCGACGCGCACTTCATGGAGCGGTTTCTTCGCGAGGCGCGGGTCGTCGCGTCCCTCGAGCACCCCAACATCCTGCCGATCTACGATTTCGGAGAGGACGACGGGAGCGCGTTCCTGGTGATGCCGTTTCTCGAAGGAGGCACGCTGCGCGACCGGATGCTGGGCCGGCCCATTCCTCTCGGGCAGGCCGCGTCGTGGATCCGGCAGCTCGGCGAGGCCCTCGACGCCGCCCACGAGGCGGGCATTCTCCACCGCGATGTGAAGCCCGCGAACGTCCTGATCGGCAAGGGTGATCGCCTCGTTCTGGCGGACTTCGGCATCGCCAAGATGCTCGAATCCCTCGCGGGGCTCACCGCGACCGGGGTCGTGGTCGGCACGCCCATCTACATGGCGCCCGAGCAGGCGCAGGGGCGTCCGGCATCTCCCGCGAGCGACCGCTACGCGCTGGCCGTGCTCGCTTACGAGCTGCTCTCGGGCCGTCCGCCCTTCGATGGCGAGAGCGCGCTGGCGCTGATGAACCAGCACGTCACCATGGTGCCTCCCGCGCTCTCGACCAAGATCGGCGGACTTCCCTCCGGGCTCGACACATTGTTCGCGCGCGCCCTGGCCAAGGAACCCTCCGATCGTCCCGGCTCCTGCCGCGCCATCTCCGATTCGATCGGCGAATATCTTCCCGCGGGATCGCAGACGATGTCGGACGTGGCCACGGCATCCTGGGCGCCCGCCGGCAGCGGCCCGCGGTTGGCAGCGCCATCGTCCGAGGCGATTCCGGAGCCCACCGCACCCACCGCGCCCACAGTGCTCGCGGGGCCCACCCGGCCGGCGAACGCCTTTTCCGTGTCCGGCTCTGCGCCTGGCCTCACCAGCGAGGTCACGATCCTGCAGGCACGCTCCTCCGCCGGCTTGCGCAGGCTTTCCATTCCCGCGCTCGCCGCGGCGATTCTCGTGCTGGCGGGTGTCTTCGCGTGGCGCTCCTCGCCCACGCGGGTGGTCCCCACGCTCCCGGTCTCTCCGGTGGTTCCCCCGCATGCGCCTGCGGCGCCGGAGACGGAAGCACCCGACCCGCCGGACGAAGACGAGCACCCGTCGCCGCCGCCTCCGTTGATCGTCGAGCTTCCGGTCGCGACTTCGGTGCCGGCGCAAACGAAGTCGAAAGAGGCACCGCTCAAGTCTGGCGGCGAGCGGCTGGAGCTGCTGGCGAGCGCGGTCGACGACTGCATCGCGAAAGGGAAGCTGCTGCCGCCGGACACGCCCAACGCCATCGAATCCATCGGCGCTCTGCGTCGTGAGTTCCCGGCTGCACGTCAGGTGCTGATCGCCGAGCGTCGCCTGGCGGACGCGCTGAAGCGCGAAGCGCAGCGGCACGCCAAAGCGGGAGAGTTCGCCGATGCCAAGAGCGATCTGAAGAGCGCCCAGCTGCTGGCGCCGGGAGATGCCGACCTCGCGGCTCACCTGCGCGAGGCCGATCTCGCGCTCAGCCAGGCCGCCGCAGGCGCGACACGCAGGGAACCGGGCGAGCCTGCCGCGAGCGAACCCGCTGACGGCC
>JBDSFL010000406.1:0-12921 GCA_039919545.1 Thermoanaerobaculia bacterium
TGCCGCATCGTCTCCCAGTCCGAGCGGCTCCCCATCACGACGCCGACGAGCGGGTCGGCCTTGCCTTCGACAAGGGCATCGATCGGGATGCCGCTGGCGCCGTTCACGTCGCTCACTTCATGTGGCCGATCACCGCGTCCCCGAACTGGCTGCACGAGACCTCGACGGCGTTCTTCATCTGCCGCGCGAAATCGTACGTCACGGTGCGGCTCCCGATGGCGCCGTCCATGCCGCGCAGCACCTTGTCCGCCGCCTCGGTCCACCCCATGTGGCGCAGCATCATCTCGCCCGAGAGGATCACCGAACCGGGGTTGACCTTGTCGAGCCCGGCGTACTTCGGGGCCGTACCGTGCGTCGCCTCGAAGACGGCGTGCCCGGTGTCGTAGTTGATGTTGCCGCCCGGCGCGATGCCGATGCCCCCCACCTGCGCGGCGAGCGCGTCAGACAGGTAATCGCCGTTGAGGTTCAACGTGGCGATGACGCCGAAGTCTCCAGGGCGTGTGAGCACCTGCTGCAGAGTGATGTCGGCGATGGCGTCCTTGATGAGCACGTGCCCGTTCTCGCTCGCCAGCTTCTCGGCCTCGGCCGCGGCCTCGGGGCCGTGCTCGAGCTTGATGCGGTCCAGGCGGTCCCAGGACATCGTCTCGCCGGCGAACTCGCGGTCGGCCAGCGCGTAGCCCCAGTTCCGGAAGCCCCCTTCCGTGAACTTCATGATGTTTCCCTTGTGGACGAGGGTCACGTTGCTGCGCTTGTTGAGGATCGCGTAGCGGATGGCCGCGCGGATCAGGCGCTCGCTTCCCTGGATGGAGACCGGCTTGATGCCGATGGCCGTCGTGTCCGGGAAACGGATCTTGGAGTACATCTTGGGAAAGGTTTCCTTGATGAACGCCAGCACCTTCTTGACGTCGTCGCTCCCGGCCTCGAACTCGATGCCGGCGTAGATGTCCTCGGTGTTCTCGCGGAAGATCACCATGTCGACCTTTTCCGGGGCGAGCACCGGAGATGGCACGCCGCGGAACCACCGCACCGGCCGGACGCAAACGTACAGGTCGAGCCGCTGCCTCAGCTCCACGTTCAGCGAGCGGATGCCGCCGCCGATGGGCGTCGTGAGCGGCCCCTTGATGCCGATGAGGAACTCGCGAAACGCCTCGACCGTCTCGTCGGGAAGCCAGGTGCCGTGCGCCTTGAAGGCCTTTTCCCCGGCGAAGATCTCCATCCACTCGATCTTCCGCTCGTCGCCGTAGGCCTCCTTCACCGCGGCGTCGAGCACGCGCACGGAGGCACGCCAGATGTCGGGTCCGATGCCGTCCCCTTCGATGAACGGGATGATCGGGTGATCGGGGACATTCAGCCGGCCGGCCTCGGTGGTGATCTTCTCGCCGGCCGTCGGGACCTGACTCAGGGTGTACGCCATCTGGGGGTCTCTCCTCAGCATCTTTTCCGGGGACGGGACGATTCTATGCGGGCAGGCCCCGCACCGGCAGGGGGTGAATGCATCACGGAAGCCTCCGGAGGTAGCCGTCCGGATGCCCCCCCGCGCGGCCGCAAGAGCCGTCCGCCGGGTGCGTGAAGTGGATCAGGTCGCCGCGCGAGCCGGCCTGCACGTATTCGCCCTTGAGCTCGATGCGGTCCCCGCGCCGGGCCTCCAGCCACACCCCGCCGCAGGTGAGGTCGTGGACGACGTGGACGGGCACGTCCGCCCGGACCCGCAGGTCCGGATCGCCGTCTTGATCCCCTTCGGCAGCCTTCTTGAAGGATTCGATGCGGATGTCGAACTCCTGGAATTCCCGCCGGTTCTTGTGGCGCCTCCTCTCCGGCGTCGTCTCGAGCCGCGCGATGGCCGTGATCTCGGTATGGGGGCTCTTGCGGGACGGCTTCCGGTGCGAACGGGCCTCGGCGGCAGGGGCCACGAGGACGAGCAGCAGGAAGATCGAGGCCAGGCGACGGAGAGGCATCGGATGAATCATGCGGCGGATTGTAGGGGTCTGAGGCCCCGGACCCTTTCGGCACGGGATCAGCGTGCTACCCTCCGCGACCCATGCTCAGAGCCGGAATCGTCGGACTGCCCAACGTCGGCAAGTCAACCCTCTTCAACGCCCTCACGCGCACCCACAAGGCCGAGGCGGCGAACTACCCGTTCTGCACGATCGAGCCCAACGTGGGCATCGTCACCGTGCCGGACGCGCGCCTGGAGCCCCTGCGCGTGATCGTGAAGACCAAGGTCGTCATCCCGGCGACGTTCGAGTTCTTCGACATCGCAGGCATCGTGAAGGGGGCCTCGAAGGGGGAAGGGCTGGGGAACAAGTTTCTCCAGCACATCCGCGAGGTGGACGCCATCGTCGAGGTCGTGCGCTGCTTCGAGAGCAAGGACATCGTCCATGTCTCGGATCACCTCGACCCGATCGCCGACATCGAGACGATCACGACCGAGCTCGTGCTGGCCGACCTCGAGAGCATGACGCGCGTGCGCGACAAGGCGGAGAAGCAGGCCAAGAGCGGCAACAAGGACGCGGCGGCGCAGGCGGCCGTGGCGGCGAGGCTCGTGACGCACCTCGATACCGGCAAGCCCGCGCTGATGCTCGACCTCACCCCCGAGGAGCTGGCGATCGCCAAGGGTTTTTTCCTTCTATCCATGAAGCCGACGCTCTTTGCGTGCAACGTGGCCGAGGGCGACCTCGCGCACGCCGACGAGCTGCCGCTCGTGAAGAAGGTGAAGGAATACTGCGCCACGCATCACGGCTCCGAGGCCGTGGCGATCTCCGCGCAGATCGAGGCCGAGCTGGCCGACCTGCCCGAGTCCGACGCCAAGGAATATCTGACGTCTCTCGGGGTGGAGGAATCGGGCGTGGGGAAGCTCATTCGCGCGGCGTACCACCTGCTCGGGCTCCGCACCTACTTCACCGCCGGCGAGAAGGAAGTGCGCGCGTGGACGATCCACGCGGGCGACACGGCGCCGCAGGCGGCCGGCGTGATCCACACCGACTTCGAGCGCGGCTTCATCAAGGCCGAGACGGTGGCCTACGACGATCTCGTCGTGAAGTACGGCACCATGGCCGCCGCGCGCGAGGCGGGCCAGGTGCGGCAAGAGGGCAAGGAGTACGTCGTGGCCGACGGCGACGTGATGCTCTTCAAGTTCAACGTATAGATCTGGGGGAACCCGAACGCCGGGTTCCCCCAAACCCCCTCCGCGCGAGTCGCCCGCGCGAGGCGAGAACCCAGCCCCCAAACCCCCTCCGCGCGAGTCGGACCCGAACGCCGGGTTCCCCCAAACCCTTTCCGCGCGAGTCGCCGGCGCGAACCCGCACGCGGCGAGAATCGTCGATCGGCACCTTCGGTAGACTCCCGCGATGCATCCTGAGTATCGCGCGGCTTACAACGCCGCCTACACGGACGACCTCTATCGCCGCTCCAACCAGGAGCTGACGCGACGCCTCGGACGCGCGCCGGAATTTCGCCTCGCCGAGACGCCCGTGTTCCTGCCCGCGGAGCTCTGCGCCAAGCTGGTGGATTCGGGCCACGCCATCCTCGAGCAGCTCTCGCGTCCCGAGACGATCGCGCGGATGAAGGAGGCGATCCCTGCCCTCTGGAACGCGCCTGGCATGGATGCGCTGCCGTCCCTGACACAGGTTGATTTTGCGATCGTCGACGATGGCGCCGGCGGTTTCACTCCGAAGCTGATCGAGCTGCAGGGTTTTCCCTCGCTCTCGGCCTTCGAGGTGATCCAGGCCGAGGTGTGGAACGAGTGCCTGCAGGGAATTCCGGGTCTTCCGAAGACCGAATGGAGCCCCTTCTTCAGCGGGCTCGACCGGCCGCGATTCCTCTCGCTCCTGCGTGAGGTGGTCGTCGGCGACCAGGATCCCGAGCACGTCATCCTGATGGACCTCGCGCCCGAGGAGCAGAAGACTTGGGTCGACTTCTCCGCGACGAAGCTCCTGCTGGACGTGGATCCGGTCTGTCCCACCACCCTTCAGAAGGAAGGGCGGAAGCTCTTCCGGCAGAAGGACGGCCGCCGCATTCCGGTGAAGCGAATCTACAACCGCGTCGTCTTCGACGAGCTGATCAAGAAGGGCGTGGCGCTTCCTTTCGATTTCCGAGACGACCTCGACGTGCAGTGGGTGCCGCATCCGAACTGGTACTGGACCTGGTCGAAGTACTCGCTGCCGATGCTCGATCACCCGTCGGTTCCGCGCGCCACGTATGTCTCGGACCTGACGGCCATCCCCGACGACCTCACCGAGAAATACGTCCTCAAGCCCCTCTTCTCCTTCGCCGGCGGTGGCGTGAACGTGGAGCCGACGCGGGCCGATCTCGACGCGATTCCCGAGTCCGAGCGCGGGGCCTGGTGCCTGCAGGAGAAGATCGCCTATGCGCCGTGCCTGAAGGCCGTGGACGGCGGCGGCGTGAAGGTGGAGATCCGGATGATGTTCTTCCGTCCGGATGGGGCGACGCGGCCCACGCTGGGCCTGAACCTCTGCCGCCTCTCGCGCGGCAAGATGCTCGGCGTCGACTTCAACAAAGATTTTTCTTGGGTCGGCTCCTCGGTGGCGCTCTCTCCGGTCTCGAGCTGAGGCCCCTCTCCAGCGCTTCACTCCACGAGCGCCCCAACCTCGAATTGGTGACCCTCATCGTGAAACGTTTCTTCTCCCGAAGGTGCTCTCTCCTGCTGCTCGTCCTCGCGGGCTGTGGAGCGCTGCCCGCCTTCGGGGCGCGCACGGCGGTGCGCAACTACACCGCGCGCGACGGCTTGCCACAGGCGCAGGTGACCGCCATCTGTCAGGACCCGCAGGGCCATCTCTGGGTGGGCACGGAATCGGGCGGTCTGGGCCGCTACGACGGCCACCGCTGGGACGTCTTCGACGCCTCCACGGGCTTGCCCGCCTCCCAGGTTTCCACGCTCGCGCTCGATACGAAGGGCACGCTGATCGTCGGCACGAGCGGCGGTGCGGCCCGCTTCGTGGAAGGACGCTTCGTCGCGGTCAAGACCACCTCGGGGACGACCGAATCTCCCTCGAAGATCACGGCCATTCTCGCGGACGAGGAGGGGCGGCTCTTCCTGGGTACCCGGACGGGCCTCCTCATGGCCGCGGAGCCGGACGCCGAGGCGCTGAAGGTGAGCGGCCCCGACTGGCTCGCCGATTCGGGCATCGAGGCGCTGACGGCGGACGGTGCTGGCGGGCTCTGGGTCGGGACGACGCGCGGCCTGGCCCGCCTCGAACCTTCCGGACCGCCGCGGCTCACGGCCGTCCCCGGCCTTCCCGAGGGATCCGTCACCGTGCTGCTCCGGCGCGCCGGGCACCCTCTGCTCGTGGGCATCTTGGATGCCGGGCTCTTCGAAGGGGAGCCGGGTGCCTGGAAGCGCATCGGCACCGACGAGGCGCCGGGACGCCGGATCACGGCCCTGCGCGCCGAATCCGGCGAGCCCGACGCCGTCTGGATCGGCACCTCGGGGCGAGGGGCCTTCCGCTGGCGCGGCGAAGCCCTCGAACGGTTCGGTCCGCACGAGGGGCTCCCGAGCCTCCTGGTCTACGCGATCTTCGAGGATCAGGAGGGCCTCCTCTGGTTCGGAACCGAGGGCGGCCTCACGAAGAAGGGACCCTCGGCCTTCCTCACGTTCGACCAGTCGGACGGTTTCCCGGCCGGTGCCGCGATCTTCGGGATGGCCGAGAGTACCGACGGCTCGCTCTGGTACACCGCCTGGGAATCGGGCCTGCTCCGGATCGGGCGCGACGGCTCGCGGCGCCTCTTCACTCGCGCGGACGGGCTCCCCGACGATCGCGTCACCGACACGGCCGCCGATCCGGCCGGCGGCGTGTTCGTGGCCACGCGGCGCGGGCTGGCGCGAATCGACGGCGATCGCGTCTCCCTGGTGCCGCTCCCGGAAGAGGCGCCGGTGCACATTCGCGCGCTCTTTCCCCTGCCCGACGGAGCGCTGGTGGTGACCGCCGGGGCACGGCGCGCGTGGCTGCTTCGCGGAGCGAACGCGACCGAGCTCGCTGCACCAGTCGGGATCGTCGTGACCGCGGTTTGCGCCGCGCGGGACGGCACCATCTGGTATGGCGGCGAGGGGTGGGGAGCCGTGGGGCTGAAGCCCGGACGCGCTCCCGAGGTTCTCTCGCGGGCCCAGGGGCTTCCGTCGAACCAGGTCACGAGCATCTTCCAGGATGGGAGCGGGCGGCTCTGGGTCGGCACCGACCGCGGCGCCTTCTGCCGCGAGCCGAACGGCAAGACGCGGCTGCTGGACCGCCGCACGGGGCTCCCCGATTCGTTCGTGTACTGGGTGGGAGAGGATCGCGAGCAGGGAATCTGGTTCGGGACGAATCATGGCGCGGCCCGGCTGGACGCGAAAAACACCATCGACGTCTACACGGCGCGCGACGGGCTCGGGGCCGACGAGTGCAACGAGGATGGCTTCCTCGTGGACAGCAAGGGGCGCGTCACCATCGCCACGATCGGCGTCTCGCTGTTCCTGGGGCGGCCGCGCCCGCGGCGGTCCATCGACCCGCGCGCCGAGATCGGCGAGGTGCTGGTCGAGGGGCGCACGGTGCACGGCTTCGCGCACCGGCTCCTTCCCCCCGGCTCCGATCCGATCACGTTCCGCTTCGCGGCGCTCTCGTTCATCGACGAGCACGCCGTGCGGTTCCGGTACCGGCTCGTGGGTCTTTCCGAGGCGTGGAGCGAGACCGCCCCGGGGCAGTTCGAGATCACCTACGGGGGGCTCGGTGCCGGCTCCTACGAGTTCCAGCTGAAGGCGATCACGGTGGACGGACGCACGTCGCGCGAGGCCGCGACCGCCCCCTTCGCCATCCGGCCCGTGTGGTGGCGCTCGCGCACGGTGGCCACCGGAGCCCTGCTGGGGCTCCTCGTGCTGGCCTTCGCCGTGGTGCGCGTGCGCGAGGAGCGCCTGGTGAATGCGCGGAGGAAGCTCGAGCGCGAGGTGGCCGAGCGCACCGACGAGCTGCGCGGCGTGAACGAGCGGCTGGCGGCGCTGGCCGTGACCGATGAGCTGACGGGCTTGGCGAACCGCCGACGGATCCTCGAGAGCGTCTCCGAGGCGCTGGCCTTCGCGCGGCGCCGCGGGACGCCGCTGTCGATCGCGCTCGCCGATCTCGATCACTTCAAGCTCGTGAACGACACGATGGGGCACGCGGTGGGCGACCGGCAGCTGTTCCGCGCCTCGCGCGCGATGCAGGCCGTGCTGCGCACCGAAGACCTCCTCGGCCGTTACGGAGGAGAGGAATTTCTCGCGGTCCTGCCCGGCACCGACCTCCTGGGCGCGCTGGCCGCGGCCGAGCGGATGCGTAGCGCGGTGGCGGGGCTCGTCCAGGAGGAGGGCGCACCGGGGCGGCCGCTGGTGAGCAGCGTGAGCATCGGCGTGGCGTCGCTGGACGATACGGGGGGCGCGCTGGATGCGGCCGAGCTGATCCGGCGCGCGGACGGCGCCCTTTACCGCGCCAAGGCCCTGGGCCGGAACCGGGCGGCGGCCTACGGCGACGACGCGCTCTGAACGCGAGTTTCTATAGAATCGCCAGCGCCGCGCCCCAGTGGAGACCGGCGCCGAGCGCCGCGAAGGCGATGAGGTCTCCCGGTGAGGCCTTCCCTCCCAGCTTGGCCTCGTGGAAGACCATGGGGAGCGTGGCGGCCGTCGTGTTGCCATAGAGCTGGATGTTGTTGTGGATCTTCTCGTCCGGAAAATTCAGCACCTTCTGGACGGCCTCGTTGATGCGCAGGTTGGCCTGGTGCATCAGGAGAAGGTCCAGATCGGCGAGCGTGCGTCCCTGCCGCGTGAGCACCTCGAGCAGCACGGCGGGCAGCAGCTGCGTGGCGAGGCGGAACACCTGACGCCCCTCGACGATGGGGATCGTGCCGAGCTCGTCGAACATCGCGGGCGTGAAATAGGGGCGCGACTTGCACCCGCCCCCGGGTACGTAGAGCTTGTTCCAGTGCTCGCCATCGGTGTACATCACGAAATCCAGGAAGCCGCGTCCGTCCCCGGATTCGTTCGCCTCGAGGACCATCGCGCCGGCGCCGTCGCCGAACAGCACGGCGCGATCGCGCATCCCGGTGGCCTTCTCGTACCAGACCGGGTCGCAGGGTCCGGAGCTCTTGCCCAGCATCACGTCCCACACGGACTCGGGCCAGGGCATGAGGCCGCTGTGCACCTCGGCGCCGACGAGAAGGATGCGGCCGTAGGTGCCCGACCTGATGAAGGCATCGGCCGTTTGCAGGCCCGAGAGGAAGCCCGCGCACTGCATGCGGATGTCGAGCGCGTGCGTGCTCTTCATCCCGAGGCGCGCGGCGAGCAGCCCGCCGTTCCCGGGGAAGTAGTGATCGGGGGTCATCGTCGCGAAGATCACGAAGTCGATGTCCGACGCCTCGCACCCGGCGTCCTTCAGAGCGGCCTCGGCGGCGAGCGCGCCCAGCTCGGCCGAGCCGATGCCCGGCTCCACGAAGCGGCGCTCGCGGATGCCGCTGCGGGGGATCACCCACTCGTCCGAGGTATCCATGATGCGCGAGAGCATCTCGTTCGTGACGACCTGGGGCGGGACGTAGAGCCCCGAGCCCTTCACCACGGTCGTTCTCTTGCGGTCGCTCACGCTGTCGGAGTGTACAAGGAGAATCGGGGAGCCCCGAAGCCGCGGGAACGCCGTCAACGGGAGCTGTCGGTGCGCCAGTTCAGATGGGAGCGGAGCAGAGCCCGCATGGCCTCGTTGGCCGAGTTGAAGGCCGTGATGATGGAGCCACCGGTCCTGCCGGCGGTGAGGTCTCCCACGAGGAAGAGGCCGGGAATCGAGGTTTCGTACCCGTCCCGCAGCATCGGCATCGCGCCGTCGAAATCGATGCCGATGGTCTTGAGAAAATTCTCGGGCGTCGTGCCCCCGAGCGCGAGCACCACGTGGTCGAACGTCATCGCATCGGGCTGATCGTCCTTGTACACGACGCGCGGCCGTCCGCCGTCCGCCTCCACACGGAGCACGTCGCTGCCCCGCTGCACGAGGACCTTTCCTTCCAGCTCCAGCTCCTCGAGCGAGCGGCGGTTGATGTCGTTCATGCGCGCGAAGTCGAGCCCGCGATACGAGAGCGCCACGCGGTTTCCCTCCTGCACGAGGTACTGCGCGTACTCGGACGCCGAGTCTCCGCCACCGACGACGAGGACGTCCTTGTCCTTCACGGGATACGACGTCACGTCGAACGTGATCTTCGTGCGGAGGGAGCCGGGGAGGGTCCAGTCGGGTTTGCGCGGCCTTCCCAGGATCCCGATCGCGATGGCGCAGGTGCGCGCGCGATAGCTTCCCGTCGTCGTCTCCACCAGGAAAAATCCCGCGCGCGGCCGGATGGCGTGCACCGCCTCGTTGTAGCGCACCTCCAGGTTGAAATCGGCGATGGCGCGGTCGAGGTAGCTCAGCGTCTCTCCCTTGGAGAGGTCGGGGATGCACAGCACGCCGGTGCAGACGGCGGCGTTCCCCTTGTAGTTGGCGGTGACGAGCTTGCCCTCGGGGTAGAACTTCCGGATCGCCCACGAGTGCGCCTCGCCCTTCTCGAGGATCAGCACGCGGGGGGACTCGATGCCGATGGCGACGGCTTCCGCACCGAGCGCGATGCCGGCGGGCCCCGCCCCGACGATCAGGAGGTCGAGGAGGTCGATCGCGGGAGGATCTCCGGCGAGGGCGGCTTCGGCGCGCGGGGGCTTGCCCTGTCCTGTTCTGTCCCCGTTGCTGTTCCCTTGGCTATTTCCTTTGCTCTTCATTTCGCATCCTCGGGCGTGCGCAGCACGGCCACGGTGGCGCCCCAGCCGCCGCGCGCGCTGTCCGCATCGGCGATCGAGAGAACGCTCGGCGATTTCTTCAGGGCGCTCCGCACGATCTGGCGCTGCACGCCGATGCCGCGGCCGTGGATGAGGCGCACCTCGCGAAAGCCCTTCTCGGCCGCCAGCCGCACGTACGCGGAAACCACGTCGGCCGTCTCGCCGGGGAGGAACGGGTGGAGATCGAGAGCGTCTTCGATCGGGATCGAGACGGGATCACTTTCATCGACGTCGCTCACGCGGCCAGTGTAGTGCGAGCGCGGATCGAGCGAGGAGACGGGTTCGGCGACGGTCAGGTCGTCAGCGTCCGGCAGATAGCGATCACGCCGTCCGCCGTCCAGGGCGAGAGGCGTGAGAAGAATCGGTTCGCGAAACGGATGCGCCCCGGAACGAACGGCGCGTGCTCGTCGCCGAGATCGTAGAAACGGAACGATTCGACGACAAATCCCTCGCGCGCCAGGAGATGCGTCAGGGTTCGATACGAGTAGTAGGCGACGTGGTCGGGGTGCACGGGCTCGGCCGTGCCGCCCCGGCCGCGAAAAAAATATTGCGCGAAGCGGAAGCCGCAGTACGCGTTCACGGTCGTGAGCACGAGGCGCCCGTCCTTCCCGAGGAAACGGCGCACTCCTTTCAGGAAGAGCCCCGGGTTGGAGAGGTGCTCGATCAGCTCACCGGCGAGAACCACGTCGAAGGTGCGGTCGAGCGCACAGGACGCGAGCGACTCGGCGTCGCCCTGAACGAGGTTCGCGACGCCGGCCGAAGCCAGCGCGCGCAGGCCCTCGGGATCGGAGTCGAGGCCCCACACCTCGCGCGCCGACCTGCCGAGCCGCAGGTGCAGCAGGCTCCCCGCGTCGAGCATCGACGCCGTGTACGGCCAGTTGGTGCAGCCGAGATGCAGGACGCTCCGGCCCCGGCAGACCTCGTCGAGGAAAGCGAGCCTCTGGACGAGCCCCCGCTCGGGTGCGGGCGCGGCGTGGACGATCTCGCCTGTCACGACCTCGAGAGTAGCAGCCGCCGATCGGTCGTTGCCCCCTCACCGCGGGCTGCACTACACTCGAATGGACTATTGGGCAGTGGAGGGTGACATGAACAAACTGATGCGGTGGCTCGCGGCGCTCGTGATCGTGGCCGTGCCCCAGATGCTCCGGGCCGAAGCGCCCATCGACTTCGACGGCGACGGCATCAGCGATCTCACCGTGTACCGCAACGGCGCCTGGTGGATCCAGCGGTCCAACACCTCGAGCACCAGCGTGAGCTTCTTCGGGCTCACCGCAGATACGACCGTTCCGGCCGACTACGACGGCGATGGGAGCACGGACCGGGCGATCTGGCGCAACGGCGTCTTCTGGACCTCGCGGAGCACGGACGGCGCCGTGACTGTCTTCCCGTGGGGCACGAGCGGCGACGACCCGCGTGTCGTGGCGGACTATGACAACGACGGCAAGGCGGATTACGCGATCTACCGTCCGAGCACGGGAACCTACTGGATTCGACGCAGCTCCGACCAGGTGACCAAGATCGTGAAATGGGGCCAGAGCGGGGACCTGCCGCTGCCCGGGAACTTCGTCGGGAGCGCACACGCGGACTACTGCGTCTATCGCCCCAGCACGAACACCTACTGGGTGCTCGACAGCCAGACGCTCGCCGTCTCGGTCGTTCCGTTCGGGAACGCGGCCACCGACCGCTTCGTCGCGATGGATCGAGTGGGGACGTCGTCAATCGACTTCTCCGTTTTTCGGAGCTCGGGCGTGGACGCCGGAGACTGGTACTGGCAATCGGCGCAAGGCGTGACCGCGTTCGAGCCCGCCTTCGGCCTCGCGGGCGACCTGCCTCTGCCGTTCGTGGAAACGTTCGGCGGCAAGAGCAGCCTCGCGCTGGTGCGAAACCAGGGGGGACAGTTTCGCTGGTATCGGCGCCAGAATTCGGGGGGTTCCTTCTCGAACGTCGCATGGGGCCTCTCGACGGACGTCATTCCTGCCTACGCCTTCTTCACGCGGTAGGAGACCGTAGGGAACGTCCTGACGCGTCGGCGAGAAATCGCTCGAGCTGGGCAGGCGCCTCGAGACTCGAGAGGTGGCGTCTCGCGTAGGCGGCCGTGAGGTCGCGGGAGCGTTCGAATTCTTCATCGGGGCGATCGGCGAGGGCGTCGATCGCGGCTCCCCACCGGGCCGGATCGTCCACGTCGAGGATCCGGCCGACGCCGGCACGCTCGACATCGGCCCAGGGCGTATGGGGGCTGATGAGCAGAAAACACCCCGCCGCCAGCGCTTCGAGGATCACGTAGCCATAGTTCTCGTCGAGGGTCGGCAGGGCGAAGACATCGAAGCGGCCGAGCACGCCCGGCACCTCGTCCGGATGGAGCGCTCCGTACTGCGTGACCCGCACGTTCGCCGGGAGCCGGGCGAGCTCCCGCTCGCACCGCCGCCAGTAGGCGGCATCCGCGATCGGCCCGGCGAGGCCGAGATGCACGCGCTTGCGGCTCGAGCGGAGGGCCGCGAGCAGGAAGTGCAGGTTCTTCTTCGGCCCCAGGCGAGAGAGGAAGATCAGGTCGAGCTCGCGATGCCCGCCGCCGGATGGGAGCGCCACAGGCTTCGGTGCCGGGGGGGGCGAAGGCACCGACAGGCTGGCCACGACGTGCACGGGCTCGCCGGCGCCGAACCAGCTCCGGATGAGCTCGGCTTCCGGCTCCGAAGCCGCCTTCCAGAGAACACCGCGAAAGAATCCGGCGCTCCGCGCCAGCAGGAGATAGAGACGCTTGCGCACCGTACGCGTCGCGAGTGCTCCCGCGCCGAGCTCCCCTTCGGGAGCGACGGCCAAGGCACGCCCCGAGAGGAAGCCCGCGCGGCGCAGGAGCAGCATCCTGATGGCCAGAACGGAGAACATGCTGTTGAGGTACACGACGCGCGGATTCACCTCGTTCACCCGGTGCAGGAGCTGGCGCAACGTCAGGTCGCGGTCCGCCGCGTAGAAAACGTCCGCGTGCCCGGTACGCACCCAGGCATTCGATGGACGATCCGGAAACGGCTGCCGATCCCCGACGTCGTGGTTGCGCGTCACGACGAAGAAGCGAAAGCGCTCGCCCAGCAGCGCCACCATGTTGGCGAGCGCGCGGGCTCCGC
>JBDSFL010000459.1:0-5226 GCA_039919545.1 Thermoanaerobaculia bacterium
AGGCATGGCGGAGGCGGTGGGGACCGCGCTCGGTTTTGTCTTGAAGAGCGTGCTGCTGATGGCGCGCAACAAATGGCACCGCTTCGGCTATGCGTGCGTGAATTTCGGCACGCCCGTCTCGCTGCGCGCCTTCGCGAGATCACGTGCAATCGACTTCCGCGCGCTCCCGCGCGAGGAGCGCTTCGTTCGGGTCGGGGAGCTGGCGGGCGAGCTGATGTCGGCCATCGCCCGCGTGATCCCGGTGCTCCCGGTGCCGCTCGTGGCCACGGTCTTCGCGGCGCATCCCGAGAAAGGCCTCACCGAGCTCGAGCTCAAGGGCGAGGTGGCGCGGCTCATGGGCGAGCTCGAGGAACGAGGCGCCCCGGTGTACATCCCGCGCGGCGATCAGGACTACGCGATCACGGTCGGTCTGCGCATGCTGACCCTGCGTCACGTGGTGACCGAGGCGGACGGCGAGTTCCGGATCCATCCGGAGGGAAAGAGCCTGATCGACTACTACGCCGGCAGCATCGCGCACCTCCTGCCGGATCAGGCCGCCTGACCGCTGCTGCATGGTTCCGCACGGCAGGGGCCGTACGTTTTACATCCCTTACACATCATTTGCGCGGTCATGAAGACTCGGCCTGGATGCGCATCTACATTCCTTTTCACGAAGCGAGTGCAATCGAAACGTGATTGCGATCCGCTCGAAAGGGGTGCGCCATGATGACGTTCTGGAAGAGAGCTTCGTTCGGCCCGAAGCCGTTTCTTCTGCTGGCCGGATTGATCGGCGCGGGTCTCCTGAGCCCGGCGGCCCGTTCCGTCCGGCCCGAATTCGGCGATCCGCTGCCCGGCCTCGACCAGGCGCAGCGTGCGCTGTTCGCGGAGGGGAAAGAAGAGTTCGAAGGAGAAGAGGATGCGTCGGACGGACTGGGGCCGACGTTCAACGACGTGTCGTGCCGCAGCTGCCACAGCATCGGCGGCACGGGAGGCGGGAGCGAGCGCGTGGTGACGCGCTACGGCAGGATCACAAATGGCCGCTTCGACCCGATGTCCGAGTGGGGAGGCACCCTGATCCACGAGAAAGGGATCGGCGTGCAGGGATCCTGCGATTTCAAGGGCGAGACGGTGCCGGAGACGGCCACCATCGTGGCGCACCGGCGCACGACGCCGCTCTTCGGACTTGGACTCGTGGATGCGGTGCCGGACGAGGCGTTCCGGCAGATCGCAGCCCTCGAGGCGCTGCTCGCGCCGAGGCAGGCGGGCCGCGTGAGCGTGGTGGACAACCTCGTCACGGGGCGGAAATCGGTCGGGAAGTTCGGCTGGAAGGCGCAGGTGCCTTCGCTGAAGCAATTTGCTGCCGACGCGTATCTCAACGAGATGGGGATCACCTCGCCGATCTTCCCGGATGAGCACTGTCCGCAGGGGGATTGCGGATTGCTCGTGTGCGACCCGCGCAAGGACGACCCCGAGGATGCCGGCGGCGTCGACACGCAGAAGTTCACCGACTTCATGACGTTCCTCGGGGCGCCGCCGCCGGGGCCCTTTGCGAATGGACCGGGAGCACACCTCTTCGAGGCCGCCGGGTGCGCCACGTGCCACACGGCGTCGCTGCGCACGGCGCCCAACCGGGTGGCCGCGCTGGATCGGAAGACATTCTTCCCGTATTCGGATTTCCTGCTGCACGACATGGGCAAGCTCGGCGACGGCATCGAGCAGGGGGACGCGAGACAGCGCGAGCTGAAAACGGCGCCGCGCTGGGGCAATCGACTCCTCACCACGTTCCTGCACGACGGCTCGGCTTCCACGCTGACTGATGCCATCCGTGCTCACGACGGACAGGGGCGCGAGTCGCGCGAGGCGTTCGATCGGCTTCGCCCCAATCAGAAAGAGCAGCTGCTGGCTTTCGTGAAGTCGCTCTAGCAGGCTTTCGGTCGCTGACTGCGCCGTCGTGATTGCCACGACGGCGCGGTCGCCCGGCTTCTGGGCACGCCAATTGCTGTGTTTCCATGACAGGAAGTGATTCCATGACAGAACGCTGGCTCGGCCGTTACCAGGCTCCCATTTTCGTGGCGCTGCGCATCATCGCGGGCCTGCTGCTCTTCTTCCACGGCATGCAGAAGCTCTTCGGCTGGCCTGGCGCCAAGCCTCCCGTGGCGCTCGCCTCGCTCATGGGTGTCGCGGGGGCGATCGAGCTCGTCTGCGGTGCCCTCGTGACGATCGGCCTGCTCGGAGGGCTCGCCGCCTTCATCGCGAGCGGCCTGCTGGCGGTGGCGTACTTCATGAGCCACGCCAAGGGCGGCTTCCTTCCGATCGTCAACAAGGGCGAGCTGGCGGTGATCCTCTGCTTCGTGTTCCTCTACATTGCGGCGCACGGCAGCGGTCCGGCGAGCGTCGACGCCGCGCTCCGCGGGAACGGAAAGCGCTAGCGCTTTCCCCGCTGTCCCTCAACCTGCGTCAGCCGGGACGTCAGGGCCATACACATCCGCGACCCAGACACGCTCGAACGTGAGCCCGGCCGTGCGGATCGCGGTCCGGATCGACTCCGCATCCGGCGCCTCGAACTCGCAGATCATCCTCTTGCGATCCTTCGACAGGTAGCTGCGCGTCCAGCGCGCGCCGTAGGCCTCGAGGCATGGCGAGAGCGACTGCGTCCATGAGGCGCGCATCTCATCCGTCACCGGGGAGTCGAAGAGATTTTCGACGACGAGCCGTTCCATGAGGCCTCCGTTTCATTTCTTCGTTCGGGCATGGGCAACCGTCTCGTGCGCGCGCGCGACGGCTTCGTACGCACGCGCCGAGAGCGCGTCCGGAATCTCCAGCTCGGGCAGGAGGTCGGCCAGAAATTCCTCGGCCGCGGCGAGGTTTCCTTCGGCTGCGGCGAGCTCGGCCAGCAACGACCGCGAGACGGCCTGCTCGCTGTGCAGTCCGATGGTGCCGGCGGCGGTGAAGGCTTCGAGCGCGCGGGCGTGGGCGGATGAGAGCCTGACCGGAATCCCGCCCCGGCGCCCGGCCTCGAGCTCGGCCGCGTGGTTCTGCACGAAGGCGAGGTCGGCCTTGGAATCGGCCTCGCGCAGCATCTGCACGGCCTCACCGAGACGATCCTCGGCTCCCGTGGCCCCGCCCGCGTGCTCGGCCAGCGCGGTGAGCGCCTCGCAAACGGCGCGCTCGCTCCCTTCGCCCATCTTCTCGGCCATCGGCCGCAGCGCGTCGCAGCGGAGCCGGGCCGCTTCGGGCCGGTCACGCTCCAGCTCGAGCCGCGCCAGCCGCACGAGAAAGATGCACGCGCGCCAGTGGTCCCTCGCGTGGAGCGCGAGAGCCAGCCCTTCCTCGAGGTACTGCACCGCCTCGTCGTGCTCTCCCCGGAAGAGGGCATCGAAGCCGAGTCCCATGGGGAGCTCGGGGTTCTCGAGGGCGTGGGTCCGGGCCAGGAGGTGGGCCTCGGCAAGCTGCACGCGGGCGATCGGCACGTCGCGCTCGAGGTACAGGAGGCAGCGTCCCGCGTTCGCGAGCGAGAAGCTACGCGTGAAGGCGTCGGCCCCCTGGCTCGCCTCGGCCGCGAGGCGCACGGCCGACTCGGCTCCCGAGGACTCGCCCGATTCGTAATGGAGCACGGCGAGAAGAAACAGCGCGCGGGCCTTGAGAGCGGGGAAGTCCGCCGCCTCGGCGATGAAGCGCGACACCTGTCGCGAGAGGTCGGCAGGACTCCGCTGTGCGGCGCCGACATGCACCGCGAGCAGCCCCAGCTCGAGCGGCAGACGCTCGGCGGGGCCGAGCGGCCGCACGGCCGCGAGGCCGATGTCGGCCAGCTCGGCTGCCTGACGCCGCGCGAAGATGCGAAGACAGGCTTCACCCGCGGCCGTCGCGGCGCGCCCGGCCAGCTCCCGTTCCCCGCCGAGAGCCGCGTGCCGCGCCACCTCCGAGGCGACGAGGCCGTCGGGATCGGGGCGGGCGGCCAGCGTGCGCGCGATCTCGCGGTGCAGGAGCGGGCGGGAAGGTTCGGCGAGCTGCCGATAGGCGGCGCGCCGGATCAGGTCGTGCGTGAAATCGAAACCCTCGCCCGCGGCACGCAGAAGACCCCGGTCGACGAGCTCCTGCAGCGCTGAGAGCAGCGGGGCGGGCGAGAGGCCGCACGCCAGGGCGAGCGTATCGACCGAGAACGTGCGTCCGAGGGCCGCGGCCCACGGCAGCAGCGCCCGCGCGCCCGCGGAGAGCCGCTCGAAGCGATCCTGGAGCCGCTCGTCGTACGAACGCGAGAGCGCTTCCTCACCCCGCGCGAGCGCGCTGGCGATCTCGAGGGCGACGAGCGGGTTCCCCTCGCTCTCGGTGAAGACGCGCCGGGCATCGGCGCCGGGCACCTCGTTCGCGACCAGCCGCGCGATCTCGTCCTCGCGCATCGGCGGGACCAGCCATTCGATGAGCCGACCCTCGCTCGCACCGGAGCGAACGAGCCGCGCGACGGCGGCGTTCTCCGACAGCTCCCCCTCGCGTGCGGTCAGGAGGACCAGCACGCCCGGCAACGCTCCGGAACGGAGCAGGTAGTGCAGGAAGCCCGCTGTCGATTCGTCGAGCCAGTGAGCGTCGTCGAGGCAGAGGAGCAGCGCCCCCCGCGCCTTCACCCGCTCGGCGAGCAGACGCTCGAACGCCTGGAACTGGCTGCGCTCGTCGCCTTCTCCCGCCGGCGTTCCGCGGTCCGGGAGCAGCGTCGAGAGATGGCTGCGCCCGGGCCGTGTGTGGAGGGCGTCCATGAGCGAGCCGAAGGGGCGTACGCGTTCGGCGAGGAAGGCGCGGCCCGCCAGGACCTCGCCGCGCGAAGCGAAGCGGGTCGTCACCTCGGCGAGCACGCGTGTCTTGCCGACGCCTGGCTCACCGACGAGCAGGAAAAACCGCGGTGCCGTTTCCTCGCTCTCCGCCCAGCGGTCGAACGCCCAGACCAGGTCTTCGCGACCGACGAAGGGCTGGGCTTCCGGAGAGGTCGACGGAGAATTCGTGCGGGGCGACGCGGATGCCAGGGATCCGATTTTGGGAGGTTCGGACAGCGATGTCGCCGCGCCCTCTGGGTGCTGCACCGCAGCCTGCCGTTCGCGCTCCGGCGCAGCAACCGCATGGCGCGCGCTTTCCAGCTCACCCGAGAGCGCCGCCCCCAGCTCTCGCCGGAAGAGCACCGCGACGGCATCGTAGTGCTCGAGCGCCTCACGCCGGCGCCCCTGCGCGCCGAGGAGCCGGATGATGGCCGCATGCGCCGCG
>JBDSFL010000475.1:0-7344 GCA_039919545.1 Thermoanaerobaculia bacterium
GTTCTTCACCGAGACACGCTGGACGACGCGCTGGATGCTCGAGACCTTCCCCTCGAACTCCACGTCGGTGTGCGTCTCGAGGTGCAGCGAGGCGGTCTGTCCGTCGGCCAGCGCGCTCGCCTCGGCCTCGTCCACCTCGCCCTTGACGAGCATCCGCGTGAGGTCGGGGATCTCCAGGAGGCGCTCTCCGGGCCACGTGCTGTCGCCCACCTTTTTCTTCTCGTCGCGCCAGTTGGTGAGATGGATGACGGTGCCGTCGCGCGGCGCGAGCAGCGTCATCTTCTCGATCGAGCTCTTGATCTCGCGGACCTGCTTGGTGGCGAAGTCCTCGCGCGCGTTCAAGACCGCCAGCTCGGCCTGATTGGACTGCCGCGAGGCGGCCAGCTTCCTCTTCAGGAACTCGACCTCCTTCTCGGCCAGCTCGAGATCGAGCTGCGCCTTGCGGATCTCGACGGCCTGCACGAGGTCCTTCGGGATGTCGGTTTTCAGGTTGGCCTTCCTGCGCTTGGCCTCCGCCTCGGCGGCGCCAAGGGTGACCTCCTGCCCGCGGAGGTCCAGCTCCACCTGACGCCGCTCGATCTGCTTGCGCGCCGCCTCGGCCTGCGCGGAGATCTCGGCGAGGCGCTCGGCGAGCTTGGAGGTGTCGAACGCGAGGACCATCTCCCCCTTCTTCACCGTCTTTCCTTCCGACGCCATCTTCGAGATCTTGTAGTCCCACACGTTCGGCAAGGGGGGAGCGCCCATGCGGTCGCTGTCGCGCGCCTGCAGCGTGCCGCGCACCTCGACGCCCACGACCATCTCCTCGCGCTTCACGCGGATCTCCTCCGGGTTGTCTGGTGCCGGCGCGGGGATCACCGCCGACGCGCTCTTCGCACTTTCGGCACCGCTCCCGCCGCGAGGCTTGCGCTCGATCTTCACCGACATGCCGGGGCGCATCCAGTCGCTCTCGGTCTTGTCGAGGGAGACGAGCACGCGGAAGCCGCGCCGCAACGACTCGTTCGAGGGCTGCTGGGCGACCGGCGCGATGTCGGTGACCTGTCCGCCGATGGCGCGCGCGGGGAAGCCATCGAGCGCGCAGACCACGCGGTCGCCCGGGACGAGGCGTCCATCGTCCACGTCGTAGAGCAGGGCTTCGACACGGAGTGTCGTCAGGTCGGGAATGCGCATCACCGTCGCGCCCACCCAGATCGTGTCGCCCATCTGGAATTTCCTCTTGTCGCGCGGGTGGTCGGCGATCAGGAGGAGGCCGTCCTGCGGTGCGGTCACGACGAGGGCCTTCATCGCGTCCTGCGCGAGCCTGATCTCGCGGTCGGTCACCGACAGGCTGATCTCCTTGACGGCCCGCTCGGAAGCGTTGGCCTTGCGGAAGCCCGCGAGCTCGTCCTGGGCCTTGGCCAGCTCGGCCGTCGCCTTGTCGCGAGCGAGCTGCTTGTCCTGGTGCTCCCGTTTGGAGCGCAGCTCCTCCGGGACGCCCGCGTCGATCTGCGCCTTGGCCAGAGTCACGCGCTTCTCTTCCGCCTTGAAGATCTTCTCGGATTCACGCACGACACTCTCCGCGGTGAATCGGGCCAGCTCGGCCTTGGCCTCGGAGAAGGCCAGCTCTTTCTCCTGGACCGTGGCGGCGAAGGACGAGGAATCGAACTCGATCACCTTCTGCCCCCTCTTCACGGCCGTCCCTTCCGCCTCCATCCAGCGGATCTGGATCATCCAGTTCGGCGTGCGAGGTACCGTGACGACGGCGGCGTTCACGGCGGCCAGCTCGCCGGTGAGCACGATGCGAGCTTCCCCGGGCGCCGACGAGGCCGCTGGATTCCGGGGGGGAGCCGAGCGGGAGGCGCTCGAAGGGGCGGCAGGCGTCACGCCCGCCGATTCGGCACGCGCCCTCGCGCAGCCGGCGTGATTCAGGGCGAGAAACGCGAGGGCGAAGGGCGCGAGGCGGGACGCAGCCGGTTCACGCATCGAGCTATATACGATCACAAGAGGTGCGACGTTTCGCCGAAGCGCCGAAAATCGCCCGACTTCGATGAGTTGACGGCGAGAATCCCGGGACATGGCTCTCCCCTCCGAGCTCCCCGACGGGCGCGTCCCGATCTTCCTGCTCACCGGATTTCTCGGGAGCGGCAAGACCACGCTCTTGAATCACCTCCTGGCGCAGCCGGAGATGACGGGCACGGCGGTCCTCATCAACGAGTTCGGCGAGATCGGGATCGACAACCTCCTGATCAGCGAGATCCGCGACGAGCTGATCCTCCTGAAGTCGGGGTGCGTCTGCTGCGAGTACCTGGGCGAGCTGTCCGACGCCATCAAGGACCTCTTCGCCAAGCGGGAAGCGGGGGAGATCCCGCGCTTCTCGCGGCTCGTGCTCGAGACGACCGGCATCGCCGATCCCGTGAGGCTGGTCGACACGGTCGTGAACGACCTGGCCCTGAGCCTGCTCGTCTACCTCGACTCCGTGATCGTGACCGTGGACGGCGTGCTCGGGCTCTCCGAGCTGCGCGACCATCCCGAGGCGCTCAAGCAGGTGGCGCTCGCCGACCGCATCGTCCTCACCAAGATGGATCTGGCGACGGCAGAGCAGAAAAGCGCCATCGCCGCCGAGATCGCGCATCTGAATCCCGCGGCCTCCGTGCGCCCGGCCGTGATGGGGCTCGTCGATCCCGAAGAGCTGCTCGGCGCGGGAATGCTCGACGACGGGGCCCGCGGCGCGAAGGTGGCCGAGTGGTTCGCGCGGGTGGAGCGCGAGGTGGTCAGCCGCGCGGCGGCGGACGACGATCCCACGCACCGGCACGGCAACGTGACGAGCTTCGTCGTGCGCCTCCCCGGGCCGGTCTTCTATCCGCGCTTCGCCTCGTGGTTCTCGGCGCTGACGAGCGCGGAGGGAGCCCAGATCCTGCGTGTGAAGGGGCTCCTTCGAACTCTGGGGGACGAGCGTCCGCTCGTGGTGCAGTCGGTGCAGTGGATCCTCTGTCCGACCAGCCGCCTCCCCGGCTGGCCCGACGCGGACCGCGGCGCGCGCCTCGTTTTCATCGCGCGCGATCTGCCTGCGGGACGCGCCGAGCTGATCCGCAGCGAGCTGCTGGCGATTGCCCAGGACGGAGAGCGCTCGGAGCGCGAGCGGGCGGCCGAGCGCGAGTCCGAGAGCCAGGCCGGCAGCGAGGCCGAGAAAGCGCGCGCGCTGACGGCGACGGCTCCTTCCTCTCCCTGGATGCGCTTTCGGCTCTCGGACGAGCTGCGCGTGATGCTCTCGCCCGTCGGCGCCTATCGCGTTCTGTCGCTGCGTCCCGCCGCGCCTGGGCTGCTGACGCTGCTGCGACGTCCGGCGCTCGTCGCCTTCCTGCTCGGCACCTTCATCGCCGTCACCACCACGGGCTCCCTCACGCCCGCGCTCCTGCTCAGCGCCACGCTCGTCTGGAGCTTCGTGCCGCTGCTCCAGCTCCTCTTCGCCGCGCTCCTGATCCTGCCGTTCCGGCGCGCTCCGCTGGGGCTCACGAGCGCGCTGGACCTTTTTTTCACGGGGCACGGCCCCTGGTCGCTCTGGTTTCTCGGAGTGGCGGGCGTGGTGATGTGGCGGCTGCCGCTCGGCCTCGGCGGTCTGCAATCCTCCGCGGTGACCGCACTCGTCCCGCTCCTCTGGACAGGCGTGATCATTTTCGGATTCTGCCGCTCGGTGCTGCGCCTCGATTGGCGAAGGTCGGCACTTTTCGTGGGCCTTTATCAGACGGCGATCTGGGGCACGGCCTATTTCTACATCGGGGCGGTGACGGCGCAGCTGTGGCCGTTCGTGAGCCGCCCGTGAAATTCTTCAGCGCACGCGGAATGGCCTGGTGTCTCCTCGCGGCGGCGGCGTTCCTGGCGTGGCGGGGCGAGCGCTCGCCCGCGGTCGAGCCGCCGAGGCGCGGAAACTACCTCGTCCTCGAAGCCGACTTTCACGTGCACGGCATCCTCGGCGACGGCGCGCTCGCGCCGTGGGACCTGGTCCGCGAGGCACGACGCCGCGGCCTGCACGCGATCGCGATCACGAACCACAACGGCATCCTGGCGGCCCGCATCGGCCGCTTCGTCTCGCGCCTCGGGACCGGGCCCATCGTCCTCGTCGGCCAGGAGGTCACCGCACCCGCCTATCACATGACGGCCGTCGGCATCGGCACCGTGGTGGACGCGTCGGGTGCCGCTTCGGCGGCCATCGCCGCCATCCATGCTCAAGGGGGCGTCGCCATCGCGGCACACCCGGTGCGGAAGTTCTGGCCGGCCTTCGACGAGGCGGCCCTGAGCTCGCTGGACGGCGCGGAGCTTTCGCATCCCACCCTGTTCGAGCGTCCTCGCGACGCCGCGGATCTGCCCGAGTTCTTCCAGCGCGCCAGAGCCGTGAATCCGTCGCTTGCCGCGATCGGTTCGTCCGACTTCCACACCATGTCGGCGCTCGGACTCTGCCGCACCTACGTCTTCGTGACCGAGATCGGCGAGCGGGGCGTGCTGGAGGCGATCCGCGCGGGACGCACCGTGGTCTTCGACAAGAATGGAATCGCTCGCGGGGACCCCGCCCTGCTTCCCCTGATGGCCGGCTTCGTCCCCGTGAGTACGGAACCGGCCCACGACCTGCGCGTCAGCGGTGTGCTGGCGCTGCTCGGGTGGGCCGGGCTCCTCGTCGTTGGAAAAGGAGAAACTCAGCCCAGCTTGGCCTCGAGCTGATCGACGACCGCGACGTACTTCTTCATCGCGTCCTCGGCCGACATCCCTTTCCGCTTGGCCCACGCGTCGAACTTCGCGCGTCCCTTGAGGTCGAGCATCCCGGGGCGGGAGCCCGTCGCGTCGCCGTCGGTGGCCTGCTTGTACAGGCTGTAGAGATCGAGCAGCTCGTCGTTACCGGGACGCTTCGTGAATTTCTCCACGCGCGTCTTCGCGGACGCGAACTTCTCCTTCGTCCCTTCCTTTTTCGCGGCCATGGGAGTCCTCCTCGCGAGCGACTCTACCAGCGCGGGACGAATCGAGGGCACGTCGGAAACACGATGCGGCGATCACTCGCCGCATCGCAATCCGAGATGTGACCTATCGGTTGAGGAGCTCGGCAGGAACCTTGCCGCCGTTTTCGGCGAGCTTCTGCATGACCACCTTGTGCAGCCAGATGTTCATCGTGGCTGAATCGTGCGTGTCTCCGGTGTAGTGCAGATCGGCGGCGAGCTCCTTGCGCTCGGCCAGGCTGCTGTCCATTCCGAGCAGCTTCATCAGGTCGACGATCGAGTGCTTCCAGTCGAGCTTCTGCGGGTTCGCGGCCGCGAGGCGATCGAGGGTTGCCTCGACGTCCACGACGTGAACGGGAGCAGGCCCGCCATGTGTCGCGGCCGCTTCGGCATTGCGCGACTCCTGGGCACTCGGCATCGCACCCGAAGAGGGCGCCGCATCCTTCGGATGCTCGGCCGCGCCGTGGTGGAAAATCTTGTTCATCAAGTCGCTGAACATACCCATGTGATTTCTCCTTCAGTTGCGAAGCGATAAGAGCACACCACGTGCCACCGTGCGAAGCGTTCAGCGCAGGAAAGTGGGGGAAGGCACGGGTGCGCTCGGAGGCAAAAAGTGCCGATGAGCGACCTCGTGATGGCCTGAGGCGTTCCGGCAGGTGGTCGCCGCGAGACGTCAGCGCTCGACTTCGGTCTCTTCTTCGGCTTCCACCGTGGCCGCGGCTCCCAGGTACGCCTCCAGCACCCGCGGATGGGAGAGCAGCTCCTTCGAGGTTCCCGTCAGCGCGATCGTCCCCGTCTCGAGCAGATAGGCGCGGTGCGCCACGTGGAGCGCCATGTTCGCGTTCTGCTCCACGAGGAGGATCGTCACGCCTTTCCGGTTCAGCTCCACGAGCGCCGCGAAGATCTCCCGCACCAGAAGCGGCGCCAGGCCCATCGACGGCTCGTCCAGAAGCAGGAGGCGCGGGCTCGTCATCAAAGCGCGACCGAGCGCGAGCATCTGCTGCTCGCCGCCGGAGAGCGTTCCGGCGCGCTGCTGCTCCCGCTTCGCCAGCACCGGGAAGAGGGCGAACACCCCGTCGAGGTCGCGATCCAGCTCGTCCCCCTTCCGGCGGGACCAGGTGGCCAGGCGGAGATTCTCCTTCACGGTGAGATTGCCGAACACGTGACGCCCCTCGGGCACGTGCGCGATGCCGCGGGTCACGATGACGTGCGCCTCGACGCCGCGCAGCCCGGCTCCGCGATAGACGACCTCCCCCTCGCACGGCACGAGCCCCGAGAGCGCGCGGAGAGTGGACGATTTTCCTGCGCCGTTGGCCCCGATGAGAGTGACGATCTCGCCTTCGGCCACGTCGAAAGAGATCCCCTTCACGGCGCGGATGCCCCCGTAAGCGACGGAGAGGTTCGAAACCGAGAGCAGCACGCCGGCGCCGGCCGCCGGGTCGACCGGGGTCGTCGGGGCGGCGGACAAAGTCATCCGTGCGCCCCGTGCACTTCCTGGCCGAGGTAGGACTCCAGCACCTTGGGATTCCTTCGAATCTCCTCGGGGCGGCCGGTCGCGATCGTGATGCCGAAGTCCAGCACCACCAGCCGCTCGCAGATGCCCATGACGAGATCCATCTGGTGCTCGATCAGGAGGATCGTGAGCGAGAACTCAC
The DNA here is from genome assembly GCA_039919545.1 of Thermoanaerobaculia bacterium. GTDB lineage: Bacteria > Acidobacteriota > Thermoanaerobaculia > UBA5066 > UBA5066 > JBDSFL01. The sequence goes on from JBDSFL010000475.1 coordinate 6,614, forward strand.
GTTTCACCCAGCGGATGAAATCCATGAGCTCCAGCGTCTCGGCGCGGTTCATTCCCGCAGCCGGCTCGTCCAGGAGGAGGAGCTTCGGGCGCAGCGCGAGCGCGCGTGCCATCTCGAGCCGTCGCTGGAATCCGTAGGGGAGGCTGCGCGCGGGCGACAGCGCCAGGGATTCCAGCTTGAACAGCGTGAGGAGCTCGAGCGAACGTTCGGAGATGCGCTCCTCTTCACGATCCAGGCGCCCGAGGCGCCACATGGCTTCGAAGGGTCCGTACTTGGCGTCGGCATAGTGGGCCACCCGCACGTTGTCGAGCACGGAGAGATCCTTGAACAGCCTGATGTTCTGGAAGGTGCGTGCGATGCCGAGCCCGGCGATCTGGTTCGGGCGCAGCCCGACGATGCTGCGGCCCCCGAACGACATCTCGCCCTCGGTGGGCCGGTAGATGCCGGTCACGAGATTGAACACGGTCGTCTTCCCGGCGCCGTTCGGGCCGATGATCCCCACCAGCTCGTCCTGATCGACGTCGATCGCGAAGCTCGAGACGGCAGCGAGGCCGCCGAAGCGATGCGTGACGCCGCGCGCCGAGAGGAGCGCCATCGCGCTCTACGGCTCCACCGGGGAAGGGGCGGCCGCGGCCAGGGCCTCGCGCCGCAGCCGGCTTCGCAGCACACGCTCGCGCAGGGGCAGCAGGAAGCGGGGCTCCGCGAGCCCGACCAGCCCGCGCGGACGGAAG
>JBDSFL010000490.1:0-22122 GCA_039919545.1 Thermoanaerobaculia bacterium
TGATCACTTCCGTTTTTCCTTGATAGCTTTCGACGACATGTGAAATGTAGAACATTTCCCAGCATAGTCAAGAAGAAATTTGAATGTGGATTCCGATTTCTTATCTCCTATCTTATTTCGGTACGTGGATAGTTATTTCGCAAGGCAGAAGATGAGCACGAAAAATGGATTTGCATCCCCATTTCAGGATAGCTATCGTGGCAGGGTATCTGCGTTATAAAAATTCGACGTATGGAGCTGCAATGGCTGAATCGGATCCAGAAATCGATCCGCGCTTCCGGGGAATCGGGCAATACATTGGATCGAGAATTCGCGACTTCCGCGGGCGAAGGGGACTGAACATGGTGACCCTCGCCGCCACCACGAAGGCGCTCGCGCCTCACCAGGCAGTCTCGGCTGCTCAGATCTCTCGCATCGAGAACGGCGCGCTTCCACACATGGTCGACCTCCTGCTGCTGTGCGCGGCATTGGGGGTCGCGGTCGCCGACGTCTTCCCGATCGAGGCACCCTGGTACTTGATTCGGGAGAAGAAGGCGAAGATCGCTCTCAAGGATTCGATCGAAGGCCAGACCATCGTGAGGCGACGGGGAGACGAGCACCAGACTCTGACCGATGCGGGGGTCTACCGCTACGTGGCCTTGGACCAGTCACTTTCTGAGCAAGATGAGGCTCACGGTTGGTTTCATCCTGTCATGCACAAGTACCTCTTCTCGGTCGACCATGCGACTGAGGCCCAAATGGTGGAGGGGATGTTCTTCCACGATGGCCAGGAGATTATCTACGTGCTAAAGGGTGAACTTGAGGCCTGGCTCCAGCAGCTGACGCCGGAGGAGACCCGCGATGTCGTGGCGAATCCCGACCGCCCGCCCGAGTACTCGACGCCAATCCACCGTGTCAGTCTCAAGGAGGGCGACTCGCTCCAATTCAACTCCAACGCTCGTCATGCGTTTCGTTCGATCGGACCAGACCGAGCGGAAGCACTGTTCGTCTACACGGAGTCTCGGGTTGTTCCCAGCATCCTCGAAGTCGTCCGGAAGGGTGACTCGGGGACAGACTAACCAGATAAAGCCATAAGGGGGATCGATATGAAGTTCGCTCGCCTGACAGTTGTCCTGCTCGTCCTCTCTGTCACCTCGTGTGGCCGCCAAAAGGAAGCCGGAGTGCGGTTCGGCGTGATCCTCTCTCTCACGGGCCCAGCAGCTCCGTACGGGACCGACAACCAGAAAGGATTGCAGCTGGCCCAGGAGGCCATAAACGATGCCGGCGGCGTGAACGGCGTCAGAGTCGAGCTTGACACGCAGGACGACGCCGGGGAACCAGGACAGGCGGTGGGCCTCGCGAAGCGATACGCGTCAGACCCGGCGATCATCGCCATCCTCGGACCAACGCGGACCGGGTCCACGATCGCGGTCGCAAAGCTTCTTCCGGACCTGCGTGTCCCGATGATTTCGGTGGGCTCCACCGGGGACTGGAAGTCGGCGGCAGGGGACTTCAACGCTTGGACCTTTCGCTCAACCCGCGTCGATACGCACCTCATAGAGCCCCTCCTGACGGCGGCGCGAGATGCGCTGAAGGTCCACCGGATAGCGGCGATCTACACGGCGAACGACGACTGGTCCAAGAGCGTCATGCCGGTATATGAGGAGACGATTCACAAACTCGGCCTCGAACTCGTTGCCAAAGAAAGCCAGATGACGGGCGACACTGACCGCGCTCCCCAGCTCACACGGATCCGTGAAGCCCGCCCCGATGCGCTAATTATCAACACGCTCTCCTCAGACGCCCCGACGATCGCGAACCAGGCGCGCAAGATCGGCATTACCGCGCAGCTCCTCGGAACCGCCGGTTTCACTAACCCGGAGACTTGGAAACTCGCCGAGCCCGGAACTCTCGACGGGACGCTGATGGCGGACAACTACTACCCGGATAGCCCACGGCCAGCCGTGCGCAAGTTCGTCGACGCCTACCGTCGGCGGTTCAAGGCTGAACCGGCCTCGTACGCTGCCTACGCGTACGACGGACTCATGCTCGCGGCTGAGGCAGCGAGGACGGCGAAGCCCCACCTAACCCGCGAGGCCTTCCGTGACTCCTTCGGTCGAATCAGCGGCTTTGACGGCGTGCTCGGCACGCTCACCTATAGCGGGAGCGGCGACGCCCGGAAGGCTCCCGTCATCCTCCAGATCCAAGGAGCGAAGTACCTGCTATTCAGTCCTAAGCCCCAGTGAGTGATGAGCCCCTACTCCTGCGCGTCAAGGGTGCTTCGAAGAGCTTCAGAGGTCACCTTGCTCTCAGAGACGTGTCGCTCGACGTCGGCGAGGGAGAGTGCATCGCCATCATGGGAACCAACGGCAGCGGAAAGACGACGCTCTTCGAGATCATCTCGCGCAATCAGGAGCCTGACGCGGGGGACCTCCGGTACCTCGGTGAGGACCTCCGCCGCTTTCGCCCCCACGATCTAGCCAGCCGCGGGCTCCTGCGGCTCTTCCAGACGCCACTCCTCTGCCAGGCGCTTACCGTCGCGGAGCATCTGCTCCTCAGCAGGGAGGCTCGCCCGGTACCTGGACAGCTGGCAACCGAAGCGCTGGCAGGCTTCGGCCTTGATGCGATCGCCTTGCGATCCGCGTCGGGTCTCACGCTATTCCAAAAACGATCCGTGGAGCTTGCCCGCGCATACCTCACCTGTCCGCGGCTGCTGCTGCTGGACGAGCTGACGTCGGGCCTCGACTCCTTCGAGCGCGAACACGCCTTGCGGCTGCTCGAGCGAATCCGCGACTTGGGGACGGCTATCGTCCTGATCGAGCACGACCCCTGGATCCTCGAGCGACTGACGACCCGCCTCGTGGTGCTGGACCAGGGCGCCGTGGTCGCCGAGGGGAGCACGCGATCGGTCCTGGCCTCCGACAACGTACGCCGTCTGTCCATCGGGACGCGCCATGTTGCAGCTGACTGAGGTTGGGAGGAGGACGCCGGGCACGAGACTGCGAAGGCTGGTCACCGTCAGTCTCCCGACTCGAAGCATCGTCGCGATCGTCGGCCCGAACGGTTCGGGGAAGTCGACCATCGCCCGGATGATCGCCGGCCTCGAACCAACGGAGAGCGGTCAGCTCTCGCTCGTCGGGGGCGGACCGGGCGCGGTCAGTGAACTCCTACCAGCTGAGCCCCCGTGGGATCGCGCGAAGCGGGGCATCTTCCTTCTGCCTGCCGACGAACCCGTATTCGAGGACTTCACCGTCGAGGAGAACCTCCTCGCGGCGCTGGCGCCGTTCAGGCTCCCGCCCCAGACCCGTCGTGGGATCCTTGATGGCATTCGGAGGCGAATCCCGCTGACCGACGCCAGGGCAGGGACGAAGGCCGGAGTGCTGAGCGGTGGGGAGAAGCGCATTCTTGGAATCGCGCGGGTGGTCCTCTTGTCAGAGGCCGCCGCTCGGGCGAGGAACGGCCTGTCAGGACCGGGCTACCGCCTGATTGTGCTCGACGAGCCGAGCCGCGGACTTCACGAAGGTGCCGTCGCCTCAGTCGCGAACCTCCTCAAGCACGTCGCGGCCGACGGGGTCGCGATCCTCATCCTGGAGCAAACGCAAACGCTCGCGGATCTCGTCGCTGACACCATCATCCACCTCGCCGACGGTGAACCCGACCACGCCCACTCGACGGCAACGGACGATCGCAAGGCACGGGGAATCGCTTGATGGTCTCGCAGCAGGTACTGAACGCGCTGGGCATCGGCTGCACCTACGCCCTCGTTTCGCTCGGCTACAGCCTCACGTTCGGGACGCTCCGCGTCGTGAATGTCGCGTACGGGGAAGTCTTCATGTTCTCCGCCATGGCGGCAGTTGGCGCCAACGCCGTCCTACCGCACCCGACGATCGTCGTCGCAAGCGCGCTCCTCACCGCGGTGCTACTCGGACTAGGAGTCCACCTCCTCGCAGTCCGCCCTCTCGGGCGCGTCTCCGACGTAAACGCGCCCGCCCATTTGTCCGTCGTCGTGTCCACAATGGGCTGCTCGATAGTCCTCCAGAACACGGCACTGGCCCTATTCGGCGGATACCCGCGCCCTTTCCCGCACATCTTCTCGAGCAAGGCGGCGGTACTGGCCTCGGGGCTGGTGACGAACTTCGGCGTGCTGGTGGGAGGAGTACTGGCCCTCGCCTTGACGGCCGCGCTCGCGATCCTGCTACGGCGAATGCCACTTGGGCTCGAGATGCGGGCAATCGCGGAGAACCCGACCCTTGCGGGCCTCTCTGGCATCTCCGTTCCCCGGATTGAGCTCATGACCGTGGCGATCAGCAGCCTGCTCGCGGGGGCTGGCGCGCTTCTCGTGGGCGAGATCGTGGGGACGATATCGCCCTTCATAGGCCTCCAGTACGGGATGAAGTCGATCGTGATCATAGTGGTCGGTGGCGCACGGAACCCCATCGGGACAGTGATGGTCGCTTTCGCCCTCGCGGGTGCCGAGGTCCTGGCCGTGGCGCTTGGGTTCTCGACTTATCGCGATGGCATCGCCTTCCTCCTCCTGCTGCTCGTCGGAGCAGGCCGCTCGGTCAGGGCGCGCAGATCGGAGTAGTGGCGACGTGTACGCTGATTACCTTGCCGCCATCGTCCTCGCGAACGTCCTCCTCGGTCTCGCCGCGTACCTGCCGCTTGCGGGCGGCCGACTCCTCGTCTGCGTCGGAGCGCTAGCAGGAATTGGCGGGATCGCAGCGGCGGTCGCACACGTGGCTGGTACCCCGCTCCCGCTGGCGCTCGTGGTGGGCGCTGCAGCGAGCGCCGCGGCCGCCTGGGTACTGGACCTCATGACGCGGAAGCAGAGCGGCTTCGAGTACGCCATCACGACTCTCGCTGCCGGCGAGGTCATCAGGGCGATCGTCACGAATACGGATCGCCTCGGCGGCGCCCTCGGGTTCAGCGACACGCGACAGGTCACTTCGCTCGTACCGATGTGGATTCTGGGGTTGCTCGCAGTCGTATGCGTCCAGCTGTTCGAGCTCTCGGGAGCGCGCAGGGCCGTTGCTGTCCTACGCGAGAGCGACCGTCTGGCCGAGAGCCTCGGCGTCGACGCTCGGCGGATGAGGACGAAGCTCGTCGTCGCGGCGGGTGCACTGGCAGGGCTCAGCGGAGCGATGCAGATCCATCTGGTTGGTATCTACGAACCTCGCGCCTTCGGATTCGACCGCAGCATGGAGATTCTCCTGTACGCTCTCGCGGGCGGATCGGTGAGTTATCTCGGGCCAGTGTGCGGCGCCGCCGTGCTCACGGTCATGCCGGAACTACTCCGAATCAATCCGGCAACGCGCCAGCTGGGGTACGGCGCGCTCCTGACGCTCATCATGCTGTCGCGGCCCGAGGGCCTCGCTACAGGCCCCTGGAGCAGACCATGGCTCCGCTCTCTCGTGAAGCGAAGTCTCGATACGGGCTAGGTCCTGCCTACCTAGCCGTCGCGTCGGCTCGGGGGGCGACCCCGCCGCGGTTTTCCAGCGAGAGCAGCGGCGTGCGATTCATGCTGAATCCGCTGCTCGGCGCTGAGTTCCTTACCGATATAGCGAGATCGCGTCCGCCCGTTCTCATGCCAGTACTCATACCAGAAGAGCAGATTCCCGACCCGCTTCTGATGGAAGCTACGTTTCGGGTGACTGCCGAGGACCTGCCGCAGCCGTTGCCTGGACAGCGCGATGATCTGGCGGAGCGCCCCTGCGTCAGTCATCGAGGCGATCATCTCCATGACAACGGAGGATGATCGCTCCTTGTCCGGCGATGGCGGCGCCACCTCGGGCGCGTGACCGACAGCAGCTGCGTGCTCGGGAGGGTCGCTAGAGGAGCTCTCCGATGGCGGGATACTGGTGGGCCGCTCCGAGGCACGGCTCAAGGGCGCGTGGGTTAGGAGATTCTTGGACGCCCGCTCGAGTGCACCTCAGCCGGGCTCGGTGATGGGTACGCCGACATTACACCCCGAAATGCCTGACTGTCGAGCCACCGCTTGCTCCGTGAGCGGTGCTGCGTAGGCCCGACGGGGCCTGTCGAAGCCGTGGCGCCCCGGCGGGTCATCGGATCGGACGAAGACGATGCAGTCGGCGAGACTGTCCGCAGCCTACTCTACCCATCAGGGGGCTGACCAGAGGGAGGTGCCGGCGTTCAAGGGGACGCTGACACGAGCACGGACTTCAGCGGCCTTCGAGACACGACTGGTAGAGCGCAGCGATCTTCAGTACTTCAGCCGCTTCGGGTGCAGGGCTGTGTGACGCCGCAGCGGCCTTGAGCGCGACGCACGCCAGCATCGACGAGCGATCGGAAGAACCGCGGGTTGACGCGGCAGGCTGCGGCGACTGAGGTTCGGAAGTGGGCTCCGCTTGTGCCAGCTCGTACTGCGGGAATGCGCGGCCGTCCCGGCTGACGCGCTGGCTCGTGCGGATCGTGAGCCGCGAGCCACGGCCGAGTCGCAGGTGATCGAGCTCCGGGAAGAGCGAGCGCGGCGGCAGGAAGGTGTGCTCGCCGCCGTCGGGCGTGCGCACGCGGTACGCGCGGTACGGGCCGTAGCGGGTCTCGCCCTCCTTCGGCCGTTCGTAGAGCAGCGTGAGCGTCGTCGTGGTGCCAGGCTGGAGGAAGGTGTTCGAGGGCATGGTGTTGGAGGGAAGGGAACGGCGAGGGAGGAGACCGCGGGCGTGGAAATGCCAGGCCGTGGAATGCGCCGGTGAGGTCACAGCAACGTGCAACACCCGTGAGGCGCATCCCACTGCCCTTGGAAATCGCGCGGCGATTTCCACATTCCCACCCCCGCTACGGCGAGGTGTATTTGGTTCTGTATTTAGGGGGCAGGCGAAAAGCGCCTGCCGACCGGGGATCAGATGCGGCAGTCGATGATGGAGAGGCGCGTATCGTCCGGGAGACGCTTCCAGAGCTGGCGGAACGCTCGCGCCCAGGCGTCCGAGGCCTGCTCGTCGGTGACGATGCCGAACCGGCCCATCTCGCCCCGCTCCCGCCACGCGCCCTCGTGCAGCACGGCGAACGGGCACAGCGCGTGGTCGCGCTCCCGGCGGATGTACGCCGCCTCGGTGCGCGGGAAGTCCTCGGGCTTGGCCCACACGCCGAGGGACGACCTCCGCGCGTGAACGCCGCCTCCGAGGTTGTTCGTTGTAATGGTGTGCTTTGGTGTTGAGAACGGTGCGACAAACTCGCCTCTGCGACGAACGGTCGCGCGGGCTTCGGCGCGGGTGCTAGCACCGGTATTCTGGAGACTTCCTACTTTCTCCAAAGTGGGAAGTGCTCAGAGGCGTGAGGCGTGTACCTCCTGGAGAAGTTCCTCGGCTCGGAGTTCGGGCGAATCAACGCCATCATCGACGCCGAGCAGGGCATGCTCGCCGACTTCGTCAACCTAGTCGCGAGCGTGAGCTACCCGTTTCCCGAGGTCCTCCAGGCACTCGCGAACCCGCTCTTCGTCTTCCCGACCGAGGGGACGACCGGGGAGCGATACTTCCCGGGAGCTGCAGCCATTGACGAGGTCGAGACCTACGCGCGGGAGCTCGTTTCGGAACTATTCAGCCTGCCCCCGTCGTACACGTCATCGATCCAACCCCACTCGGGAACCCAGGCCAATCAGATCGTCTTCGCCGCGGTCCTCCGCTCTGCCGAGGACGTCGTCCTCACGCTGCGCCCCCAGGACGGCGGGCACGTATCGCACTCGATCGGGCCGCGTGGACGGGCGAACGTCGTGTACTACGGCCTCGACGCCGAAGGGCGAATCGACTATGAGGAGCTGCGCCGACTGACCGTCCAGCGCAGGCCCCGCTTGATCGTTGCCGGAGGCAGCTCGTACCCGCGCGAGGTCGACTTCCGAGCGATCGGCGATGCCGCCGCCGGCGTGGACGCCTTGGTGCTCGCCGACATCTCGCACAGCGCCCTCTTCGCCATGACGGGCCAGCACGCCCCGATCTTCCCATACGCGCAGTTCGCCACCCTCAACATGCAGAAGACGCTGCGCGGTCCGTGCGGGGGCCTGCTGATCTACGACCGCATGTACGCAAATCACGTCCGCGACGCGACGTTCCCGCGCGTTCAAGGTGGGCCCGTCGAGAATGCGCTCTTCGCCAAGGCCGTGTGTCTCGCCAAGCTCCGATCGATCGACCGCGCAGCCTACGCGCGCCAGGTCGTCGAGAACGCCCGCGCGATGGCCGCCACCCTCGCGGAGAGCTTCAAGGTGGTCTCCGGAGGAACCGACAGCCACATCGTGCTCCTGGATCTGCGGACCACGACTCTCTCGGGACTCGACGCCGAGCTCGTCTGCGAGTCCCACCGGATCCTGGCGAACCGGAACCTCGTCCCTGGCGACTTACGACCGCCGACGGTCGCGTCCGGTCTGCGTCTGGGGAGCACCGCCGTGACGACACTGGGGTATCGCGCGGTAGATGCGGCCCACTTGGCGGAGGCTCTCGCCGCCGTCCTAGCTGGCCGCGACGTGGCTTGGGCGGACGAGACGATCTCGGCGCTCCTCATACGGTTCCAGGCTGGGCTCAGTACCGCCAGTGCGGCGATAGGCTCAAAAGCGGTCTGAGCAGTCGCCCTTCGATCTGACGATCCATCACGACCTCCACGCCGACAGTTCGACGCTCCTGCAGCGCCTCCAGGAATCCACGACTCGGTGCCTGGGACGGCGTAGAGGGCGCGGTTCGAAGTGCTGTCAGGTTGTACGCCAGCTGATCGTGCAGGAGCGGGTCCTCGATCGTCCGAGCTTCTTCGTGACGCGTCTCGAGCTGCCCGACCGCCGCGGCCAAGTCGATCCCGCCAGAGCACAACCTAACGATGAGGAGGTTGACCTCCAGAATGAGGCCGTCGAGGAGGAGCGGTTTCGGGACCTCGAGGCCCGCCTCCTTGAAAAGCTCGACGGCCTCGTCATATCGCGTTCGCATCGCGGCGAGGACCCCGAGGTTCAGCAGCGGTTGATAGACCTCGTTCGAACCGATGCCGCGGAAGATGTCCCGCGCGCGGGACAGGACATTCTCGCCATCCTCGAGCGCCCCGAACCAGAGGTGCGCGACGCCGAGGTTGTTCAGCACTGTCGCCTTCTCGAATGGCCGAGCGCGGAAATCGAAATACTCGATTGCCTCGTGTAGAGCTGCCACCGCGGCGTCGTAGCCGACATAGTGCGTCGTATTCCGGTGCGTGAGGTGGTAGAAGGGGGATCCACGATCCAGCGTCGGCAGCCGGTCGAGGAGCTGGCGTACGCGGTCGTGTCGCCCCAGGTACTCGTGTGCGAGGACCCGGTAGAAAAAGACCTCGTCGGATTCCGGAAGTCGTTCGAGGATGTCCACGGCCTCCCGGCATCGGTACGTCTGAGTCAGGAACTTCGCCGAGTACAGGCTCCGCAGAGTGTCGAGGCTCGACCCTTCCGGCGCCCGCAAGCGCGCGATGGCGGCGAGGCCGAGGTAGAATTCCGAGGTCTTCTGGAAGGCGTCGAAGAGGAGTGAGAGCGCACTCTCAGGCAGGAGCGAGACGATGGTGGGGAACTGCTGGTACACCCAGACGATGTACCGGTAGTTCGAGGCGCGGTACTGGCGGTCGAGCAGCTCGATGACATAGTTGAGCCGTTTCGTGAGCTCGTGGACGTTCAGGATCCCGACCAGGCAGTGCAGGAGGTACGTGTGCTCGCTCCCGGCCGTCTCGACGAGAAGCTCCTCGAAGGCGCTCCGTGCAGCCTGCCGCAACTCGAGGAGCTCCTCCTCGGTCATCGTCCGCTTGATCGCGGAGAGGACCTTTTCATGCCCAGGTCGAAGGACACGACCTGCCGCGCTGTTCAAGACGATGTAGCCGAGCGCGACGAGGTTCGCGACGACCTCGCGGACCTCCCGGTCGGGTAGTGCGCCGAGCCGCTTCTGGAGCATCCGGAGGACGAACGTGATCTCCATACCTGCCGGGAAGAGCGCCGAGATCGCCACGATGTTGCGCTGCAGCGGTGGGAGAGTGCCGATCGTGTCGACGAAGGTGCGGAGCTGATAATCAGGAGAGCCCGCGCGGCGGTTCAGCTCCAGCGCACGCGCGTAGTAGTCAAGCTCCTTGGCGTTGCCTCGCGTCTTACTAAAGGAGTCCCTGGCGAGTTGGTCGAGGTCCGCCAGGCCCACGGGCGCCGTCTCGCTGATGAACCGGCGTGTCTCCTCGAGGGTGAAAGCCTGTAGCCGGAGTGCGAGCTGCGCCTCGCGGAAGCACCGCGGAGCGTCGATCGTCACCGCTTCATTCGTCGTCCGTTGGACGACGACGAGACCCAGGTTGTGCTGCAGGGTTTCGAGCCGCGCTTCGAGCAGGAGGCGAATCGAACCAGGAAGGAACTGGTAGTTGTCAATCGCGAGCACGACCATGCGGTCCTTCGCGGTGCGCTGGAGGTAGGCGAATAGCAGGGCGGTCGAGTCCTGGAGCCGTTCTCCCTGACTCAACATCCCGTGTGGCTGCGGGAGCAGGTCCTTCAGAACGGGGCCGTAGGCAGGAAACAAACTCGTGGCCGTCAGCGCCGCCGAATACAGACGTTTGACAGATGAGTCCTTCGCCTGGGCGCCCTCGAGAAACTGCGAGAACGCGATCCCGTCCGGGACGTTGCACGGGAGCGTTCGGCTGAACACGATGGGGTTCCACGCGATGTGCAAGAGCGCCTGGAACGTGCTCGTCGTCAGGAACTCGTCGGCGCTGAGATCGACGTACAGGCAGAGGGCATCGGAGTGCCTGACGAGAAACCGATAGAGGAGCTCTCCAAGGAAGAAGCTCTTCCCAACCCCAGACTCTCCCTCGATCTGGAGGACGGTGCTGGACGGCTTCGTCGAGAGCAGCGGTTCGAGGTGCAGGAGGCCTCGCTCGAGCTCGGCCGTACGAGCCACGAGCGGGCGGTCTACCGACGGTATCGCCATGTCTGCCGGCACTTCCCACTTTGGAGAAAGTAGGACATTGTGGTGCTATCTCCTTTGCCAGACCGCAAGTCGAGACTCCATCCGCCGGTAGTTTCGCTCGGTGTCGGTTTGACTTTCGGTGCCGTAGACATCGAGCGTGGTCTTGAGGCTCTGGTGTCCCAGAATGCGCTGGAGGGACTCCAGCGAGCCGCCAGCCCGCTTCCAATTTCGCGCGAAGGAGTGTCGGAACAAGTGAGCACTGATGGCCTTGTAGCGAGGATTGGGGTTCGTCACGCCAGCTCGGTGACCTACGTCGGTGAGGATGTGATTCACGTTTCGGAGCGACATCGGTCCAGAGGCACGACCCGGGAAGAGATAGTCAGATCGAAGCTGGTTGCAGTAGGTCCGGAGGGGATGCCGGATCGTTGCGGGCAGAAAGACGATGCGCTGCTTTCCACCTTTTCCATTCCTGACCACAATTCTTGCGCGGTCGAAGTCGACATCCGCGACGCGAAGCGAGCAGAGTTCAGCGCGACGAATCCCCGTGAATGCGAGGAGCTGAACCACGAGACGGTTACGTTTCGATCCAGCCCGCTGAATCAGGCGGGCGATCTCGCCGGGGCGCAGGTGAAACTCCGAATTTCGGTTCTGGTGGCGCTCTGAGGAATCTCTGCCTTGCCGAATCTGCGGTTTCGACACGAGTAATGATAGCGCTCTAGTCTAGGCCCTGGTCGAATCGGGCGATTCTGCTTCTGGTCGTCGCATGGATACTAGCCGTGACGCGGCGGTAGCGAGACCGGCTGCCGCTACCAAAACGACGGGCGCGGTAAAGACGGAGGGCGCGTACACGACGAGGAGAAACACGTATGGATAGGTGAGCCCCTTGGCCGAATCGTCGATGAACTCGAGGAAGAACCCTGCGTCCAGCGGGCCATAGCGGACTTGAGCTTCCCGCTGCGCAGCGGCGCCGATGAAAGCAAGCCACGGTGCGCCTACGAAGCCGAAGAGAACGAAGAACACAGGAAGAGCTTCTCCGGGGAGAGTCGCGAAGATTCCCAGGAGCATCAACATACCAACGCCGAGAAGCCGGCCAACCGGACGCCACCCACGATCAAACGCGTAGCCAGCTGCCAAGGTAGCTAGAAACGCCCCGGCAGTAAATACGGCATAGAGTAGGCCGAGATCCACTAGCGGGAGATCGAAGCGTGTAAGTAGCAGCACGAGGTTCAGGCCGATCAACTCCTCGAGAAATGCGACGAGCACCAGGAGCACGACGAATCTGTCGCGGAGGAATGTCGTCGGCCCAGCTCCTCTACCCATGGCTTGCCAGAAACCACGCTGGACAGAGGGGATGCCTCTCCCATCTAAGCAGGAATGGAGCGGCAAGTATGAAAGGAGGATGGCCGCCGCCGCGAGGAACGCCGTCGCAGTGTCGAATCGCGAGAGCCCGTATCCCGCCAACACTAAGCCGAGCGTTTCTGCGACGGCGCCGATCGCCCTTGACCCCGCTACACCGCGGCCGAGCGCCGCCGCGGGAGCGGTAAGTCTCTCAAGGTTCATCCGCTGAGGCCAGTAAACGGGGTCCGCGAGCGCAAGAGCCAGGACCAGGGCGACGAGACCGACCGTGCTCGACTGAGCAAGCTGGAAGAGCAGGGGTAGTGTCGCCTGAAGCGCCAGTGAGGCCGCGATGACTGGACGTAAACCGACACGGAGAAGCAGCCGGCGCGCAAGTGGCATGACCAGGTAAGCTTCGACAAATCGGAAGGCTGTCAGCGCGATGAGTATCCGGCTCAGCGGGAGGCCGCAGATCGCGAGATTTATCCAGCCGAGCTTGGCTACACCGAAGCTAAAGTCACGTAGCGCGACGTGAAGGTAGAAGTCGCGCTGGCTGGGACCCGCTTTGTCAGGGACCGAAACAGGTTGGGTGGGGGTATCAGCTGTGGACGCGCGTGGCACGGTGGTGGGTGCGGCAGAGTTGATCCCAGTGTACCCGTGCCGAGCACCCTCGGCTACGCTCTGTGCCAGAGGGCTATCGGGCCTCCGCCTCTCTAATCTAAGAAGAACTCCTCCCTCTGGTTTAGGCGACTGCCTTTAGTTCGACTTCGAATCCGAGGCTCTTGGGGCGCTTGACGAGCTGCTGGGCACGGCCGTGAACATATCGAGGATCGATGTGACGTCGCCTTCGGTGGAATTGCCTCTGCCGGTGCGGCGAGGGTAGCGGGAACCGACGCGACCTGGTACTTCTGGAACGCTCGTCCATCTCGGCTCACCCGCTCGTGCGCACGGTGAGGTGCGACCCACGACTCAGGCGGAGCTGGTCGAGTTCGTCGAAGAGTGAGGCGGGAGGAAGGTGTGCTCACCGCCGTCGGGCGTGCGCACGCGGTACGCGCGGTACGGTCCGTAGCGCGTCTTGCCTTCTTCGGTCGGTCGTAGAGGAGCGTGAGCGTCGTCGAGGTGCCGGGCTGGAGGAACTCGTTCGAGGGCATGGCCGTTTGGGGGGAGGGGATAAAGGAGGAGGGATGCCGAAGGAGGGAACACCGAGGAAAGGGAACGCCGGAGGAGGGAACCGCGGGCATGGAATTGCCGCGCTACGGAATGCGCCGGTACCGCTGAGCCGACATGAGACGCTCGTCCGGCGCATCCCACAGCGCTTGGAAATCGCGCAGCGATTTCCACATTCCCACCCCCGCTGCTGCTGGTGTTCTTTCTATCGGTCTTAGGGAGCAGGCGCTCCGCGCCTGCACACCGTGGGTTCAGATATGGCAGTCGACGATCGCGAGCCGCGTGTCGTCCGGGAGCTGCTTCCAGAGCTGCCGGACCTCACGCATCCAGGCGTCTGTGGCTCTCTCGTCACGGACGACGCCGAACCAGCCCATCTCCCCGCGCTCCCGCCACGCGCCTTCATGGAGGACCGCGAACGGGCAGATCGCCGCCTGCCGCTCCCGTCGCACGTAGGCAGCCTCACTCGCAGGGAAGCCATCGGCCGAAGCGGCGAAGCGCTGTCCGAGCGGGCTCGCGTCGAACGCCGCGATCCGGGGCTGCTCGTGGTAGCGCTCTCGCGCCTCCTCGATTGTGAGCTCGTGGGCGTCCACACGCGCGACGAACGCCGCCCACGGCGTGTGCACGGGTGTCCCGGCAGTGGCGGCCGCGTAGAGAGCCCACGTCTTCCGCGCTTCCGTCTCGGCCACCGCCTCCATGGCCGCGACGTCGACGTCGCCCTTCAGGATCTCGTCGACGCCCCTCGGCTCGGGTGCGGCCTCCCCGTGGCGCCGTACGAACGCGTCCGGCGTCCCGGTGCCGCCGAGGACGCCGCCGCTCCCGGGTTTTGGCGTGAAGAAGCCGCTGAAGCGGCCGCCCACCTCCCACCAGTCCCACTTGGCTCGCGGGTTCGCGGTGGAATTGCTGGAGACACCCCTGTCGTCGCGCCCGCCCTCGCGGCCGCTCCACGCCTCGACCTTCGCGGCGACGGCGTCGAGGTCGGCGGGATCGAGGTGGTAGTGCTCGGCGACTGCGCGCACCTCGGAGTCGCTGAGGTACACGCGGGTGGGCGGCATCTTCCGGTTCTCATCGAACGGCGCGAGCTGGGAGTCGACGTCCTCCCCGGTGACGAGGCAGGCGAAGTGGGACATGGGTGGGGTGTAGGGAGGGGATATGTGGATGTGCGCAGGCCCGATCCGCGACTACAGGTCGTCCGGCGCCGTTCTCGTGCGGCGCGCCTCCTCGGTGATCCAGCTCGTGGCTTCGAAGAGGAGCTGCTTCGTCCACGCGCGCACGGTGTCGCGGAGCGCGGCCTCCGGCTCGCCCAGCTCGACGAGCTCCGTCAGCTCGTCCGTGAGGGCCTCGAGCATCGAGCGGAAGTTCGCGTTGTCGTAGTGGTGCTTGGGCATGGCGATGTGGTTACGGAACGGCATTGACGTAGTGCTCCAGCCTCCAGCCCCCGTGGGCAGCGAGCGAGACCACCACCACGTCGATGCGGACGCTTGGCACGTCAGGGTGCGCGGCGAGATAGGCCCCGATGGCCCGCAACAACCGCGTCGCCCTGCGCCGGTCGATCAGCTCCAGCGCGTAGCCGGAGCTCCGTCTCTGCACGAGCTTCACGACCACGAACACCGTCTGCGGTCCATCCGTCACCACGAACGGGACAACGGTGCCGTGGAGGCGGAGGTCGAGCGCGACGAAGCGGTAGCCGCGCTCGATCAGCCACGTGAGCACCCGGTCCGAAGCGTCCGTCCTGGGGGCGGCGCGGCTCATGGCGTCGGGGCGGTTGCGTCGAGCGCGCGCTGGAGGGCGGCGAGCGCCGCCTCCATGTGCGCCATCCCGCCCCGGGACTCGGGGCAGATCTTGGTGTCGACCCAGATGTCCGAACCCGACGCATCGAACACGCGCCGGGCGGCCGTCACCAGGGAGTCCGCCGGAGCGTTGTCAGTCGCCTCGTACGCGGCGAGTGCCGCGTCTTCGAAGGCGTGCACCACGTCGGGCTCCTCGGTCTGCTCACCGTCGGAGTGCCGCTCGTCTGGTTCGACGGTGGCGGACCAGTACTCCTCGTCGCTGTACGTCCGCACGTTGATGACCGTGCCGGTCTCACGGTGCTTGAGCGTGAGCTTCGTCCGTTGGCCGACCCACTCGCTGGAGGCCGTGACCACGTCGCACTGCGCGAGGAGCTCTGCCGCGTCGATCTCGTCCGGGTCGTCCTCGCTGCGCGGGAAGGCGAACGGGACGACGGTTCTTGGGGAAGGGGGAGTGGTGTCAGACATGGGTGGTCAGTCGGTAGGGGCTGAGAGCTTCTCGAGCGCGAGCCGAGCCGCGAGCCGAGACGCCTGCGCCTTCTCGTGCGCCGCGAGCGCCGAGTCGACGGCGCGAACCAGCGTCTGGAGCCGCTCGATCGTCGCCTCGATGCCGTCCTCCAGCTCCCAGAGCCGCTGCGTCGCGTCCTGCGCTTCTGCGTCGTCGTCGCCACTGTTGGCTGGAGCCGTCGCTGACGCGATGATCGGAGCGCTGGCCGCGTGGACGACGGCCGCCTCCTCTGGGTTCAGGAGGGTGCGGCTGCCGATGGCAGCGTCGCAGAGATAGACGTCGCGCTTGAGGTCACCCTCGCCGTCGAGGCTGAACTCCACCGCCAGGTTCGCGACGTCTGGCACGACCGCGGTGTACGTGGTCCAGCTGAACTGGATCTCGCCGTGTCCGTCCCGGATCCCGCTGATGACCTGGTCCTTGGTGCTCACCATGGGATCAGGCGGCGATAGGAGTGGACTCCGGCGCCTCCGGCACCGGCGACTCCAGGTTCACGTTCGAGACGCCGTCCTTCTTCTCCCAGGTCAGCATGTTGATCTCGTCGGCGCTGATCTCGGTCGCGTAGCGGCGCTCGCCGTCCTTCTCGTACGCGCGGTTCAGGATCTTGCCCTCGACGTAGATGCCCTGGCCCTTCGTCAGGTACGTCGCGCAGATCTCGGCGAGCTTCCCCCAAGCGACGACCCGGTGGTAGTCGGTGACCTCCTTCCTCACGCCGTCGGAGGTGCTCTTGCGGTGGGTGGCGACGGGGAACGTGACGCGGACCTTCCCGGTCTTGGTCGTGAACGGCTCGGGGTCGGCGGCCAAGTGGCCGACGAGGATGACTTTGTTGACGCTGCGCATGGTGTGGTGGAGGAAAGGAATGGAGGGAGAGCGATGTCAGGACTCGCGGGCGGCGCCCGCGCTCCGTCACCGACGACGTGGATCGAGACCATCAGGTGGTGACGTGGAGCTCGATCGTGATGCGGCGTGCGAGCAGCTCGACGCGCCCCGGGCGGCCGGGACTCACGTGCAGCTGGCCGCTAGCCATCACGCGCTGGCCCTGGATGAGCTGCGTGATGCAGGCCTCGGCGAGATCGCCCACCGCGATGACGCGGCGCGTGACCCCGCCAGCGCCGCGGCGGGTGCGGACCAGGAACGCCGCGCGCCTCGGATGCTTGCCGGTCGGCACGAGCCACGGTCCGGCGTACACGGTGCCGACGACGCGCGCGTGCTTCATGGTTGGTGTCACTGGTCGGGGGGTAGGGATTCGGGACCCTCGGGCGAAGCCCGAGAGGTTCATCCTCCGTCCACGGCTGGCTGTTTCGGGCTCGGGACGGAGGGCGCTCGGGCGTGTTCATGTGGCTATCGGCCAGACGAGGGCGACCGCGGAGGCGTGGAGCTCAGGACCGCGCGGCCCATCGACGGCGAGGAGCGTCCCCTCGACGGCGACGCGGCGGTCGGCGCGCACGAGGCGGAGGCACGAGTCGGCGAGAGGGCCGCGCACTACGACGACCTGCTCGCGCCGGTCACGCGGCGCGGCTCCGCGAAGACCGGAGGGGAGGACTCGGAACTCGACGTGCGACGGGACGCCGTCGCGGTGGACGGGCGTCGGCGTCGTGGTGCACCAGCCGAAGAGTGTGGAGGACGGTCGTGCGGATGTCGCCATGGTCGTTGGGGTGAGGTGATGTGAGGTCAGTCTTGCGCGGCTCGCCGCGTGCACGGCGTCACGCGGCGACCGGCACGAGCTCGCGCGGACCGCGCAGCCGCGCCACCGCCGTATCGTAGTGCGTGGCGTCCAGCTCCACACCGACTACCTGTCGCTTGAGCGCGCGCGCCGCGACGAGCGTGGAGCCGGAGCCCATGAACGGGTCGAGCACCACCTCACCCGGGCGCGAGTACGCCTCGATCACCGGCGCGAGCGCCGACACCGGCTTCTGCGTCGGGTGCAGGAGGTTCCCGGTGTACGACCACGGCAGTACGTCCGGGATGATCCGGTTCGGCTCGGATGCCCACCCGCGCACGAGCAGGTACGCGACCTCGTGCTGGCAGGCCGCGAGGCGCCGCGACGAGGCGTAGCGCTTCACCCACACGAAGTGGCCGACCGGCGTCAGGCCCGCGGCGCGCCACGCCGCGAGGAAGCGGTCGGCCTGGCTCCAGCCGTAGAACGAGACGCAGAAGCGCCCCGGCTTCAGCACGCGCCCGACCTCGGCGAACGCCGGGAAGAGCCAGCGGTCGTTGTCGTCGTTCAGCACCCCCTTCCCGTCCCGCGACTTGTAGCGGATCAGGTAGGGCGGATCGGTGACGACGAGGTCGACCGAGGCGGACGGCAGGCGCGGTAGCACGCGCACGCAGTCGCCGCGGTACACGCGGTTGGCGAACGGCGCGGGGCTCATGACGCAGCGGGCGTCACGGGTGTGGCCTCCGGGAGGACGAGCGCCTCGAGCCGGTCGAACTCCGCGAGTGACGGCGCCACCGGGCGCAGCGTCGAACCGTCGGTCTCCATGCGAGCGACCGCGTTGGCGTACACGTACAGCTCCCCGGTCGAATGGTCGACGCTCAGCTGCCCCTCGGCGCGCAGCACGTCACCGGGGCGGAGGCATGCGATCCCCGCAGCCTCGGACCCGAGCCCGGTCACGGTGACCTCCGTGCGCGGCAGCTCGCAGATGCGGATCGACACCGAGGCGAAGATGGGACCGCCGCGTGTGAAGCGGATCGTCGGCGGGCCGGCCGGACCCTGGACGGTGACCTCGTTCAGCTCGTGCTTCATGGTTGGGAGGGATTAGGGAATGACGGACCCTCGGGCGAAGCCCGAGGTAAATCCGCCCGTCCACGGCCGGCTGTTTGGTCTCGATGCCATGGCGACTGGGTGCCCGCGAAGACGGGGACGAGCCGAGGCCCTCAGAGAACGTAAGACGGGGAGAAGACGTACTCCCTGGCCGGCCCTGGTCGGCACGCGCCGTGGGACAGCGAACTCGCTGACCAGCCGTTGCTTCAGCGACTTCAGGGCGGCGAGATCTGCCCCTGTACCACGGCAAGACGCCTCCTGATGTCAGGGTTCAGATGCAGGGGATTCGGGACGGCGGATCGCCGGCAGGCTTCTGATCGAGGCGCGCACGATGCAGGGCGCCTCATCTCCCGGGAGTACCAATCCACGTGAACCGCCGCCTGTTTTCGCTTTGACGCTGCGCACCGCCCGGTTCGCCTTGCTCGCGCTGAGCGACGTCGCGCTGGTGATCGCCGCGACCTGACCTCGGGGACGCACCACCGCAGGCCCGGTGGGGTCCGTGGAGCCAGCGCGCGCTCGGCATCAGCGAACGCCCGGGTACAGCACCTCGTGGGTTTCGAGGCGCGAGTCGCCTGCTCGGGTTAGACCACGTCCATAGCGTACTCGTCCATCACGCCGTACACGCTGGCCTCCAGCGTCCAACCGCGGATACTCCCGGGTGCGTTCAGCGGATCAGTCGCGGGGTTGACCGTGGTCTTGAAGTGGTGCCGCAGGCTGTTCACGAGGATGTCCGCGAGGAGGAGGAGCGGTTCGGGCGGCCGATCGGTGATATCGCCCGCGCGACGCACATCCACATCGAGGCCGGAGCCGACCGGGACGATGATCCGCGTCGTGAGAGCACCCTTTAGGCGCTCGCGCGTCGCCGGGTTGTACCCCTTCACCTCCTCGGTTCGGTTCGACGCCGTGCGCGCCTGTTCGAGGATGTCCGCGTACGAGTCGCGCACTCCCTTCGACAGCGTGTCGCTCGTGACCGAGATGTGCGCGAGGTCATGGTCTTCACCGAAGGCGTCGAGCTTGAGGAGGAAGCCCTCGAGGAGCTCCTCTTCGAGGCGGTCGCGGTGCGGGTGGTTCGTGATGCGAATCCCTGAACGTCGCGCAGTCTCCGCTTTCGTCGCCATGGCCACGCGCTCGTCACGGCGGCGTGCGAAGCCGGATGCGGAAATGGCCTCGTACACGACGGTGATCGGCGAGCTCCGGGCCACCTGTTGGTACGACGCCCGCGTGGAGGTTGCGACCGCGCAGACAGCGGGATCTCGCGATGCGAACGCGTCGGTGATGTGCGGCTTCATGCCTGGCGGGAGCGCGCGCACGAACGAGTCGAAGTACGGTTGCAGCGCCGCTCGGAGCGCGTTTCCGTCGCAATCGCGCACGATCACGCCGAGCAACAACCCGAACTCTGACGGGTTCACGACGTCGACGTAGCCCTTTTCGCCGGATTCGTCGATGTAGACGCGGGCGTCGATGGGTGTTGTCGGAGCGCTCGTCATCTGGCCTTCCCCGCGGGAGTATCCGCCTCTGCGCCGCCGACACCCCGTAACGCCGCTTCTGCTTGTGGGCGCGAAGCGTCTGCGTTCCGCGGGGCTCACGGCCTGACACCAGGACCGCCCGGGAGTTGCCGGGGTTCAGCGATTCCAGCACCATGCGAGCGAGGTCGACTTCCGAAAGCACATCCCCAAGCAGCGTACCGAGACGAGCGACCGGCTCGATATCTACACGCAGCTCGACCGCGCGAGCGACAAGGGGCCGCTCCGACCCGTTCAGGAGCGGATGCTCCGGAGCTGGTACGTCACCGGACCAAGAAAGACCTCATCCTTAAGCTCCACACCGGCCAGGGGAAGACGCTCATCGGACTTCTGGCGCTCCGGGCCCGCCTCCACGAGACGAAGCGCCCGGCGCTCTACCTCTGCCCGAACGCCTACCTCGTCGCGCGGCCTGCCGCCGGATTTCACCGACGGTAAGGCGATCCTGGTCACGACGGTGGTGTCAGTCGTGAACGGCCGGTCGACGTTCAAGATGGGGCCGCCTTCGATCCCCGTCGGCTCCGTCTATGTCGACGACGCGCACGCATGTGTGGACGCGATCCGAGGCGCGTTCCGCATCCGCCTCGACGCGTCGAGGCCTGCGTACGGTGAGATCCGCGCGCTCTTCGAGGACACGCTCAAAGGGCAGGGCGCCGGGCAGTGGGCGGACATCGAACTCGGGAAGGCGTCGGCCTTCCTCCCGGTTCCGTACTGGGCGTGGCGCGACCGCGAGCACGACGTCGCGCAACGATCCGGTGCGTCGGTAGGCCGCTCGGCGCGCCCGGGTCGATCAACGGTCGCCGGCTGCCGTGGGGGCCTCCTTGCGATGAGGGGATGGAGCATGGTACGAGGGGGATCGCACCTGTTCTTTCGAAGCATCTCGGTACCACGTGCGGTAGCGCGTAGGCTGCTGACGCAATTCGGGCTTGGGCACGCAATATGTGGCCAGATGAAGCCACCTATGTGCTCTTGGCATCCGTAAGCGGACTTCTAAGCTGCTGATGCAGGTTCGACTCCTGCCGGGGGTAGGAAACGGCGCATGCACGCGCGCTTTCGCTCCTGTAGGGATGGAACGCTCACCACGTTCCACGTCAGCAGCCTGCACGACGCTACTGACGGGCGCAACGCCAAGGGTCCGACGCGGAACCGAGGGCTTCGGGGAGCGGGAAGCTACCCCTCCATCCCATGCTCCACCAGTCCGTCCCCACGTCACCAGCTTTTCTTCGGAAGAGCGCCGTACGGCCCGAACGCCCCCTCTCCTCGAAGGAGGCGGTGCGTGGCTTCCCGAAGCGCCGAAGGGGCACATCGCCTGAAGGCCGCAACAGCAGCTTGGTGCAGCAGCTTCAGGAGCGCTTCGACACCTATCTCGATCGGACGTCCATCCAGAAGAGCCCGCGGACGGAGCGCTGGGAGCGACGGTCCTTCAGCGGCTGGCGCCGCTTCCTCGAGGAGGGGCTCGGGCTCCCAGCCGAAGCGTTCGAGGCTCGCGTGCTCGAGGTCGATGAGTGGGCCACCTGGAACCGCCGCCGTGGCGTCTCACCGATCACCGTGAATTCGTACTGGCGCGGACTCCGGCTCTTCTTCAACGATTGGGAGCGCCGCGAGGACGTCGTCAATCCTTTCCGGCGGTCGCGCACGCCCCGATTCCAGGCCGCCCCACCGAAGGCCCTCACGCAGACGGACTGTCGACGGCTCCTCCTCACGGCTGCGAACATGCCCCGGTGGGATCGCTTCCAGCGGGCGCGGAACACCGCCCTCCTCGCCACGATGCTCTACGCGGGCCTCCGCCTCGGTGAGGTCCTTGCACTCCTCTATGCCGATGTGGACCTCGAGGAGGGGACGCTCCGCGTCGTCCGCGGCAAGGGCCGGTACGGCGGGAGGACCCGCCTGGCCGAGGTGGGCCCCGACCTCACGGCGATCCTGAACGCGTACGTGAAGGAGCGTCGCCATATCGGGTACCAGAATCCTGAGTTCTTCTCCTCGCTCGCGGGCGGCCGTCTCGGCGTCGGCGGCATCAACCACCTGATCCGAACGGTCCGAGCGGCGTCCGGCGTTCGGTTCAGTGCGCACGTCCTGCGGCACT
Organism: Thermoanaerobaculia bacterium; assembly: GCA_039919545.1. Taxonomy (GTDB): domain Bacteria; phylum Acidobacteriota; class Thermoanaerobaculia; order UBA5066; family UBA5066; genus JBDSFL01. The sequence continues at coordinate 22,018 of JBDSFL010000490.1, forward strand.
CCTTCGTGACCCACCTCCTGCGGGCCGGCGTACCTCTCTACATCGCGCGCGACCTCGCAGGCCACGCCAACATCTCGACCACGCTCGGGTACACGAAGGTCTTCG
>JBDSFL010000501.1:0-3672 GCA_039919545.1 Thermoanaerobaculia bacterium
AAGATCATGAAACCAGCCGTCCCGACTTCCATCTTCAACAAAGATCGGGACATTCCCCAAGAAGCGGTGTCGGAAGGGACCGAGTTCAAACCTCCCTCCTCGTGGGCCGTCTTGAATCTGCTCGATATCGCGTTCCTCAGAACCGCGGAGTAAGACAGGAAGGCTCAACTACCGCGCTTCTCGAGCCGTGCTTTCACCTCGGACCATGGCCGCCCATCGTCTGGCGAAGCGTCCAATTCGCACATACGTTCATCGAGGAGTTGCCGCTCCTCATCCGGGATTGGGAGTTCGTCAGGAGCTACGGTGTTCGCCATCTCGCCTTGTTTGGGTCCGCCGCGCGCGGCGAGGATGGAGCGGAGAGCGGCCTCGATTTTCTCGTCGAGTTCGACCGCAAGACGTTCCGGAGCACCATGGGGCTGCTGCGACTGCTGGAAGGGACGTTCGGCCGGCACGTGGATCTCGTGATCCGCGAGGCCCTGAAGCCGGCGCTGCGCGAGTCCGTCCTGCGTGCGGCCGTCGATGTCCCGGGGTTCTGACCTCTATTTATCCCAGTCTTCGGCGCTGACCGGTTCAGTAGGGTCAACGAAGGAGACCGGGGTACCACGAAGCGGATATCGCACGAGTGGTTCCGAAACGGACTCAGCTCGCGGCAATACAATGACTTCCACGGTTGAGCCGGCCGCAAAAGGGAGCCCGGTCAACGACAGATTACCCCCGGGCTGAATCGTAGCTTCCACGCGTGCGGCTTCCATCGTCTGCAATTGTAGCGCCGCCTGACGACGTGAATTCACCGGCGCGAGAAGGGCGCCCGCTCGAAGCGCCGCTCACTCCACATACCACTCCACCATAGCCCGCCGATGGCGAAGAGGTCTACGGCTTGGCGATTGGGCGCAGGTACTCGTCGTGATTGCCGATCCAGAACCATAGGATTTCGTCACCGGTACGAACGCCAAGGGCTCGGTACGACTGGTTGACACGAACCGAGTAGATGGGCCGCGAGGGATGGACCAACTTGAAACGAAGTGAGGGGTGCTGGGGATTGTCACTGAACAGACGATAGGACTCGCGCGCCTGCTTTCGGATATGGGCAGGGAGTGACGAGAGGCAGCTTCTGAACCGCGATGAGGTTCGCGAGTTCAAAGCTTGTCGGGGTCGAGCGGTTCACTGAGACCGCGCTGATGTTCGCTGAGCGCTTCATCAGCGAGCGAACCGATAAGCCGCTCGGATGATTCGAACGCCGCACTCCAACCCTTCTCGGAGTGAAGTTTCGTGAGCAGCCATTCGGCCACTTCGTCCTGTTCCGGAGGCGGAAGCTTCGCGACCTCAGCAAGTGCACGTTCAAGGAGATCCGTCATCAAGTGAATTCTACTCCTCGGGAACACCTTACAAATTCGGTTCGCAGGAACCAACGCTGTCCGGGTCACCCCCCCGGATACCAAGCCACCATCGCCCGAAGCTCCTCCCCAAGCTCGCCCACCAGCTCCTCCGGCGCCACCGCCCGTGCATGCTTCCCGAACGAAAGCACGAACCGTCGCGCTTCCCACATCGACGCGGTCGGAAGCTCGAGCTCGACTTCGCCCTCCCCCACATCGCGCAGCTTCTGCTTCGAGTGCCACTGGATCTCCGACACCCAGGGCGCGACGTCTCTCGTGAAACGAACGCGGAAGCGGAACGAGTCCTTCCCCGTGAAGATCCCCAGCGACTCGCCGAAGTGCTTCTCGGCGGAGAAGTCCTTCGGGATCGAGTAGCGCAGCGTTAGCAACCGCGCGCGCACGATCCGGCTCAGGTAGAAGTTCTTGACGATCGTGTCCTCGGGCGCCCGCGCCACCACCATCCAGTTGCCTGCGGCCAGGACGAGGGAGTACGGCTCGATCTCGCGTGTCGACTCTTCCCCGCTCACCTTCCGATACAGGATCTCGAGCGCGCAGCGATCCCTCAGCGCCGCCGCGACGCTCTCCCACACCGCAGGGCGGATCACGCGCAGCGGCAGCGGCTGCACCCAGAGCCGCTCGACCAGCGACGACGGCTGCACGCGCATCTCTTTCGGCATCAGCTCCGACAGCCGTTGAAAGATGACCTTCATGTCGCAAGCCGCAGGCGTGCCGTCGTACATCTGGATCACCTTCATCGCCACGCCGATGGCGAAGAGGTCCTTCCCGTCGACCGGAATCCAGGGCAGCCGGTATTCCGGATCGGTGTACCGATAGCTTCCAGAACCCCGGTCGAACTCGATCGGCGCCTCGAAGTCCGTCCGCATCTGGTGCCCGCGACCGAACGAGAGCGACTGGGCTTCAATCGCTCCGCGCCGTCCGCGCCCATGAGTTAACCTAAGCGGTCCGGCTCCCCGGTTTCGACGCCATATTCCCGAGCGCCAGCTCCAAAAGTGAGGCGGGTCCATCCATGCCGATCAAGAAGTCCGATCTTTACGCCTCCATCTGGGCCTCCTGCGACGAGCTGCGCGGCGGCATGGACGCCAGCCAGTACAAGGACTACGTCCTGTTCATGCTGTTCATCAAGTACATCAGCGACAAGTACGGCAACAGCCAGGACTTCGCCCCGCCCGTCATCATCCCGAAGGGCGCGAGCTTCACCGACATGATCGCGCTCAAGGGCAAGAGCGACATCGGTGAAAAGATCAACACCCAGATCATCCAGACTCTCATCGAGGCCAACGCGCGGCTGGCCCGCAGCGACTTCCCGGACTTCAACGACCCAAACAAGCTCGGCGAAGGCCAGGCGATGGTCGAACGTCTCTCCAACCTGGTGGGCATCTTCCAAAAGCCCGAGCTCGACTTCTCGCAGAACCGCGCCGACCACGACGACATCCTCGGCGACGCCTACGAGTACCTGATGCGGCACTTCGCCACCGAGAGCGGCAAGAGCAAAGGGCAGTTCTACACGCCGGCCGAGGTGAGCCGGATCATCGCGCAGGTGATCGGCATCGCGCCGCAGAACACCAAGGCCGCCACGACGGCCTACGACCCCACTTGCGGTTCGGGGTCGCTCCTACTCAAGGTGGCGGCGCAGTCGGGCAAGCACATCACGCTCGAAGGGCAGGAGATGGACGTGACCACGGCCGGTCTCGCCCGCATGAACATGATCCTGCACGACTTCCCCACCGCGAACATCCAGCAGGGCAACACGCTGGCCGCGCCGAAGTTCAAGGACGGCGAGCAGCTGCGCACCTACGACTACGTCGTCGCAAATCCCCCGTTCTCGGTCAAGACGTGGAGCGTGGGGCTCACACCGGAGAACGACCCGTGGCAGCGCTTCGCCTGGGGTGTGCCGCCGGCCAAGCAGGGCGACTACGCCTTCCTTCTGCACATCGTCCGCTCGCTCAAGAGCACGGGCAAAGGGGCGTGCATTCTGCCGCACGGCGTGCTCTTTCGCGGCAACGCCGAGGGCGTGATCCGCCAGCAGCTGGTGCGCTCCGGCGTCCTCAAGGGAATCATCGGCCTGCCGGCAAACCTGTTCTACGGCACCGGCATTCCGGCGTGCATCCTGGTGATGGACAAGGAGAACGCCGCGGCGCGCAAGGGCGTGTTCATGATCGACGCCAGCAAGGGGTTCATCAAGGACGGCAATAAGAACCGCCTGCGCGAGCAGGACATCCACCGCATCGTCGATGCCTTCGCGAAGCAGGTCGAGGTGCCGCGCTACGCCCGCATGGTG
>JBDSFL010000503.1:0-3514 GCA_039919545.1 Thermoanaerobaculia bacterium
CCTGCGCCAGATCCTCATCAACCTCCTGGACAACGCGGTTAAATACGGCCCCGAGGGGCAGGAGGTGCGTGTGCGTGTCGCGCTGCACGATGGTTCTCTCCAGCTCGAGGTGGAAGACGAGGGGCCGGGCGTCCCCGAGCGCGAGCGCGAGCGGATCTGGGAGCGCTTCTACCGCATCGAGGATCACCGCCGCTCGGCCGTGAGCGGCACCGGCATCGGGCTCTCGGTCGTGCGCGAGCTGGCCGCGCTGCATCATGGGGAAGCGTGGGCCGAAGCGGGCGCGCGCGGCGGAGCGCGCTTCGTCGTGCGGCTCCCCGCGCTCACGGCGACGGCATGACGCGCATCCTGATCGTCGAGGACAACGCCGACCTGGCGTTCGGGCTCCGAAACAACCTCGAGATCGAGGGCTACGTGGTGGATGTGGCCGTGGACGGGCTGCAAGGACTCGACCGTGCGCGCGCCACGCGGCCAGATCTCGTCATCCTGGATCTGATGCTTCCCGAGCTGGATGGATTCCGCGTCCTGCGGGCGCTGCGTGGCGAGAAATTCGAGATGCCGATCCTTCTCCTCACCGCACGCGGAGAAGAATCCGACAAGGTGCGCGGGCTCAAGCTCGGCGCCGACGACTACGTGACGAAGCCCTTCGGCCTGCTCGAGCTGCTCGCCCGCGTGGAGGCCCTGCTGCGGCGAACCGCGAGCCCCGCGTCCCATGCTGCCCAGGCCGCCGCGAGCGCACCGCCGATCCGCTTCGGTGCCATCGAGGTCAGGCCCGCCTCGCGCACGATCCTTCGCCGCGGCACCGCGGTCGAGCTGTCGCCCAAGGAGTTCGACCTGCTCCTGGCGCTTCTGGCGCGGCCGGGGCGCGTGGTCTCCCGCCTCGAGCTGCTGCGGGAGGCGTGGGGCTATGCGGATTCCGCGGTCACGCGCACGGTGGACACGCACATCGCCGAGCTGCGCCGCAAGCTGGAGGACGAGCCTGCCTCACCGCGGCACATCTTGACCGTACGGAAAGCGGGGTACCGCCTCGAGCTCGACTCCTGACACGTCGCGGACGAAGCGCTGACGCATCACGGACCAAAGTCTTGCCCAGGCTCCACCCTTGCCGCGGCGCCGGCCGCTACTGTCGCGCGCAAGGAGACATCTCATGCAAACCCACCGCACCACCCGGCTCGGCCTCATCCTCAGCCTCCTCCTGGCCAGCTCCGAATTCGCGCGGGCCTCGGGAGCGCCGCGCATCTCGACGCGGCTGCCCGAGGCTTCCCCCGAGCAGCAGGCGCTGGAGCTCTTCAACGACGGCACCTCCTGCCGCGAGAAGGCCGACAAGCTGGAGAAGGAAGCGGCCGCCGAGAGCGAAACCGCCAAGAAGGAAAAGCTCACCGGCAAGGCACGCAAGCAGCACGAGAGCTCGATCAAGAAATTCATCGCGGCCACCCAGAAGGATCCGAAGCTCTACCAGGCCTACGGCAGCCTGGGCTACGCCTACCGCGTCACCGGCGACTTCACGGCGGCGCTCGAGGCCTACGATCGCGCGCTCGCGCTCGAAAGCACCTATGCCCCCGCCATCGAGTACCGCGCCGAAGCCTACCTGGGTTTGAACCGGCTCGAGGAGGTGAAGGCCGCGTACATGAAGCTCTTCACCTCGGATCGAAAGCGGGCCGACGAGCTGGCGGCGGCGATCGACCGCTGGGTCGAGCGGCGCAAGAGCGACCCGGCGGGAGTCGCGGCCGACAAGCTGCAGGAGTTCGCCACGTGGGCCGAGCAGCGCCGCCAGATCGCCTCGCAGACCGCCTCCGTCGTCTCGAGGGACGCGCGCTGGTGATCTCCCGCGGAGGCAGGGCTCGGCTCTCGGCGGCGGCCTCCACGGGACTGGCCGTGCTGGCCGTCCTGACGGTCGTGAGCCGGAGTCGTTCCGCGGCCGCCGCAGAAGCGGCCCCCCCCGCGCCCGGCTCGGCCGCGCACGCGACAGCCGCGCCGACGTTCGACTGGCACCTGCCCACGGGCTTTCCCACCCCCGTCGTCCCGGCCGACGACCCCATCACGGAACAGAAAGTCGCCCTCGGGCGGCACCTCTTCTACGACCCGCGTCTTTCCGGGAACGGCACGCAAGCCTGCGCCAGCTGTCATGCGCAGGAGCGCGCCTTCACGGACGGCCGCGCGCGGGCGCTGGGCTCGACGGGAGCCGTTCACCCGCGCAGCAGCATGAGCCTGGCCAACGCGGCCTATGCCGTCTCCCTCACGTGGGCCGATCCGGCGCGGACGAGGCTCGAGGAGCAGGCCGTGATCCCGCTCAGGAACACGAAGCCCGTCGAGATGGGCGCGCTCGGACACGAGGGCGAGGTGCTGGAGAGGCTGCGCGCCGACGCACGCTATCGATCCCTCTTTTCGGCGGCCTTCCCCGGCTCGACCGATCCCTTCTCGATCGAGAACGTGACGCGCGCCGTCGCGTCGTTCGAGCGCACGCTCATCTCGGGGCGTTCGCCCTACGACGCGCTCGTCTGGCACGGAGAGCGAAACGCTCTCTCCGCCGACGCGTGGCGCGGGATGAAGCTCTTCTTCGACGAGCGCCTCGCCTGCTCGACGTGCCATGCGGGTTTCACGTTCTCGGGGCCGGCGACCTGGGCCGGGGCGCTGCGGCCCCGGGCCTCGTTCCAGAACAACGGGCTCGCCTCGGGAATCGAAGGGGCCGACCCGGGGCTCTTCGCCGTTTCGCATCGCGCGTCCGATCGCGGCCGCTTCCGCGCCCCCACGCTGCGGAACATCGCGGTCACCGCGCCCTACATGCACGACGGGCGGCTGCCCACGCTGGAGTCCGTCGTCGCGCACTATGCCGGAGGCGGAACGCCGGGACCGAATCGCAGCCCGCTCGTGAGGGGCTTTGAAATCACGCCCCAGCAATCGTGCGACCTCGTCGCATTTCTCGAGAGCCTCACCGACGCGGAATTCCTGGCCGATGCGCGTTTTTCGAACCCCTGGAACGACACGAAGCGCTCGCTCGATCGATCAGGTGAGCTCGGCGGCCGTGAGCCGGATGTCCTCGAGCCCCTGCTCCATCCGCTCAGCATGCGTGCGGAAGGAGAGGACGCAGATGCGCGCCACGGTGCGTCCCTCCAGCTGTGTGCCCGTGATGTGAACGCGGTTGCGCGCGTTCGTGCCCGCCAGGAGGGCGCGGGTGAGCCCGTCGATCTCTTTCGGCGAGGCTCCCGGACGTTCGAGCTGGAAGGCCACGAGCGAGAGCTGCGGCTCGGCCACGATGCGCACGCCCGGAATCTTCCGCAGCTCCTCGGCGGCCCATAGCGCCAGGTCCAGCTTCTCGTCGAGGTTCTGGCGAAACGGGCCGATGCCGTGCAGCCGGAACGGGAGCCACACCCTCAGGCCTCGAAAGGCACGCGACAGCTCGGGCGAGATATGGCTGAAGTCGACGAGGTCGTCGTCCGCCTCGTCGGGCCGCCCTGGCAGGTAATGCGCATCCAGGCCGTGGGCGCGCCCCAGCGTCGAGGCGTCCCGCACGAGAAGC
>JBDSFL010000547.1:0-11976 GCA_039919545.1 Thermoanaerobaculia bacterium
CGGCGACCGGGGAAGAGGTGGTGGAATTCTTCTGTCACGGCTCTCCCGCCATCGTGGCCGCGCTGATCTCGGCGGCGCGGCACGCCGGGGCGCGACCCGCCTCAGCGGGCGAGTTCACCCGGCGCGCGCTGGCGCACGGCAAGCTCGATCTCGCCGCGGCGGAAGGCATTGCCGAGCTGGTGGGCGCCGAGAGCCGGCAGGCCGCCCGCCGCTCGCTCGGGCTCGTGGAAGGGGCGCTCTCCGGACGCGTCCACGCGGTGAAGGGCCAGCTCCTGGCGCTCCTCGCCGAGCTGGAGGCCGGGCTGGACTACGCCGAGGACGTGCCCGCGATTCCGGCCGCTCGCGTGCTCGACACGCTGAGGGCCGCGCGGCGTGAGATCGAGGCGCTGCTGGAGAGCTCGGCTGGATCCCGGCGCGATCACTTGCCCACGGTCGTGATCCTCGGCCGCCCCAACGCCGGAAAGTCCACGCTCTTCAACGCGCTGCTGGGGTTCGATCGCGCCATCGTCACCGCCGTTCCCGGCACGACGCGCGATGCGCTCACGGAGAGCATCGCGCTCGGGCGGGTGAGCGCTCGGCTCGTGGATACCGCCGGTCTGCGGGAAACCGCCGACGAGGTGGAGCGGCTCGGTGTGCAGGTGGCGCAGCGCGCCGGAGCCGGCGCGGACCTCATCCTGTATGTGGTCGAGGCGGTCGAGGCCGACGCTCAAGAGAGCGCGGGGCCGGGCGCTCGGGATGAATCGATCGCTCGGCGGACTGGCAACCGGGGCAATGATTCGGGACTTTGTTTCGCGAGCGAGCCGGGTGCTCGCGGCGCGCGCGGTTCCGGAATTGGTAACCTGAGCGATTCCGGTGTTGGTGACGCGAGCGATTCGCAAATTGGTCACGCGGAGAAGCCGGATGATCGCGTCGCGAGCGGCCCTTTCAGCTTCGAGTCGGCGGATGCGGCGCGCACGAATGAATCGCCAGACGTGGGTGCGTCGATCGACGGCGGCGACTTCCTCGCCGGATTCGCCCCGTCGATCCGGGAGCGGATGCTGGTCGTGAGGACCAAGTGCGATTTGCTGACGGGGCGCAAGGCCGAAGGGACGCGCTTTCGCGCCCATCACGAGGTTTCGGCGCTCACCGGACTGGGGCTCATCGGGCTGCGCGAGGCGGTGGAGTCGCGACTGATCGCGCAGGAAAGCGAGGGCGAGCTGCTCGTCCTGGAGCGGCACCGGGCGGCGCTGAGCCGCACGCGCGCAGCACTCTGCGAGGCTTGCGATTTCGCGGGAGAGCCGCGGGACGAGTTCGTGGCCGCCTGCCTGCGCCAGAGCCTGCACGCGCTGGGCGAGATCACGGGGGAGACGGCGACCGAGGAATTGCTCGATCTGATCTTCTCGACCTTCTGCCTGGGAAAATGAGGCGGTCGTGAGAAGCGAGCGGAGCTCCGGAGCGATGAGTCGGCGGGAGCGAGAGCAAGCTGCCGGCTTCTGCTCGTCGGCAACCGCACGGGGCGTCGTCGAAAGCGGAGGGGCCGAGTGAACGACCGCTATGACGTCGTGATCGTCGGTGGGGGGCACGCGGGCTGTGAGGCCGCGCTCGCTGCCGCGCGGCTGGGCTGCGAGACGCTGCTTTTGACGAACGACCCCGCGACGCTCGCGCGCATGAGCTGCAATCCGGCGATCGGGGGGCTGGCCAAGGGCCAGGTCGTCCGCGAGATCGATGCCCTCGGCGGCGTGATGGGGATCGCGGCGGATCGCACCGCAATCCAGTTCAAGGTTCTGAATGCTTCCCGCGGACCGGCCGTCCGAGGACTGCGGGTTCAATCAGACAAAGCACTTTATTCCGAAGAGATGACACGGCAGATCCACTCGGCGCCGGGGCTCAGCGTGGGCCAGGGGCTCGCGGCCGGTTTCCTGATCGAGGAGGGGCGGCTCGCCGGTCTCCGCCTGGAAGGACACGAAACGGTCCGCTGCCGGAGCGCCGTCGTGACGACCGGGACCTTCCTTCGCGGCCTCCTGCACGTGGGAACAGACCGCCGCTCCGCCGGGCGATGGGGCGAACCTCCCGCGGTGTCCCTTTCTCAGGCGCTGAGCGAACGTGGATTGCGGCTGGGGAGGATGAAGACCGGGACGCCGCCGCGCGTGCGGAGCGCCTCGATCGACCGGGAGCGGATGCAAGCCTCGGGAGGAGACGCGCACCCGATTCCGTTCTCCTTCCGGACCCGGGACGAGCGCTTTCCGCGGCAGCCGCAAGTCCTCTGCTGGCTCACCCACACGAGCCCGGCCGTGCACGACCTGATCCGGTCGCATCTGGGCGACTCCCCCGTCTACTCGGGGGCGATCGTCGGCCGCGGCCCGCGCTACTGCCCATCGATCGAGGACAAGGTGGTCCGCTTCGCCGACAAGGAGCGCCATCAGATCTTCGTGGAGCCGGAAGGGCTGACGACCGACTGGATCTATCTGAACGGGCTCTCGATGTCGCTGCCTCCAGCGGTGCAGGAGAAGATCGTCCGGGCCATCGCGGGGCTCGAGCGCGCCGAGATCCTTCGCCCCGCCTATGCCGTGGAGTACGACGTGGTCTTCCCCGACCAGCTCGACGACTCGCTCGAGCTCCGGTCGCTTCCGGGCCTCTTCCTGGCGGGGCAGATCAACGGAACCTCCGGGTACGAGGAGGCGGCGGGGCAGGGACTGCTCGCCGGCATCAACGCCGCTTTCCAGGCGATGGTCCCGGCGCGCGCGCCTCTCGTGCTGCGGCGCGATCAGGCGTATATCGGGGTGATGGTGGACGATCTGGTGACACAAGGGGCAGAGGAGCCGTATCGCCTGCTCTCGTCGCGTGCCGAGCATCGGCTGCTGTTGGGGCCCGAGAGCGCCTATGCCCGCCTCACGCCGCTGGCCTTTTCCCGCGGGCTGCTGACGGAGGCCGAGGCGACCCCCATCCTCGAGCGGGAAGCGCTGCTTTCCAGAACGGCGAGCGTTCTGGAAAGTGTCGCGGTGAACCCCGACCGGAGAACGATCGAGAGGCTGGCCGGGCTGGGGATCCCGCTGACGGAGGCGACGACTCTCGCCGGACTGTTCCGTCGACCGGATTTCCGGGCCGACGAGGCGCGGGAGTGGGTCGAAGAGAGTCTTCCAACCCCCGAGGCGCGGGACGGACTGCACGCGCTCGATGGGGAGGGGCTCGACCGCCTCGTCGCGCTCTTCCGATACGAGGGGTTCTTGCGGCGCGAGCGCGAAGCGGTGCGGCGCGTCGGGGAGAGCTCCGAACGATCGATCCCGGCGGGCTTCGTCTACCGGGGCCTGCCCGGCCTCTCGGCCGAGGCGGTGGAGAAGCTGGAGCGCCACCGCCCCCGGACGCTGGGGCAAGCCGGCCGCATCCCCGGAGTCACCCCGGCGGCCGTGACGCTTCTTCTGGCGCGGTTGACGCTCGCGCGGCACGGGCGGCGTGACGAAAATGCAGATCCGCGACCGGACCGCTCAGCGGGCGAGATCGCATGAATCCCGTGTCTTCGCATCCTGTTCCGACCCCGCCGAATTCGCAGGAGCCCGCACGGCTTCTGGAGCTCATTAGCGTCGAGGCGCGCAAGCGCGGAGGAGTCGAGGGGGAGGCGGCCCTGGAACACGGCTCACTCCTGGCCCGTTTCCTCACGATTCTGCGGCAGGAGAACCAGCGAATGAACCTGGTGTCGTCCCGGGCCGCCGAGCCCGAGGAGCTGGTCCGAAGGCACCTGTTCGATTCACTCTTCGGGCTTCGCTTTCTTCCTTCGGCCATCCCGAAACGAGCCTTCCGGCTTCTCGACCTGGGGTCGGGCGGCGGGTTTCCCGCCCTCCCGCTCCTCATCGTCCGGCCCGACATCGAGGGCACGCTGGTGGATTCGACGGAGAAGAAATGCGCGTTCCTGAGGCACGCCGTGGGCGACCTCGGATTGACGGCCCAGGTCCTGAACGCTAGATTCCCCAGTTCCTTCCCCATGAAGACCATCGCCCCCTTCGATCTCCTCACCACTCGCGCCGTGAACGCGGCGGGGGTTCTCGTGCGGGACGCGCGGCCGATTTTCTTGGGCAAGGCCCTCCTCTGGACCACCGAAGGGCTCTGGCGCGAAGCGGCGCGCGAGAGCCGTCTGCCCCGCGCCGCCTTCCATCTCGCAACCGGCGCCGAGAGCCGGGGAATCGCGGTTCTCGAGTGTTCCACGTGAAACAGTCCACAGGGTTATCCACTGGATTTCCACACTCCCGGGCGCTCGCCGTCGCCAACCAGAAGGGGGGCGTCGGCAAGACGACGACCGCCATCAGCGTGGCTGCGGCACTGGCCGTCCTGGAGAAACGGGTCCTCCTGATCGACTTCGATCCGCAGGGGAATACCACAGGGGGGCTCGGCGTCGACAAGGGAAGCCTGGGCTCGACCGTTTACGAGTGGATGCTCGGCGAGGCGTCGTTCGAGGCCACCGCCCGCGCGACCGATCTGAAGCTCCTCACCCTGATCCCGGCGAGCCGCGATCTGGTGGGCGCGGAGGTCGAGCTCGTCTCGGCCGAGCGCCGCGAGTTCCGTCTCTCGGAGCAGCTCGAGAAGGTGCGCGATCAGTTCGAGTACATCCTCATCGACTGTCCCCCGTCTCTCGGCTTCCTCACCCTGAACGCGCTCACGGCCGTCGAGGCGGTCCTGATCCCGATCCAGTGCGAATATTTCGCGCTCGAGGGGGTCTCCGAGCTCCTCGCGACCATCGAGCGGGTGCGCGGAACTTTGAATCCCGGCCTCGAGATCGAAGGGGTGGTCCCGACGATGTGGGACGACCGCACCAATCTCTCTCGCCAGGTGCTCGAGGATATCCGGCGGCACTTCGGCGACCGCGTGTACCGCAACGTGGTGCCGCGGAACGTCCGGCTGGGCGAAGCCCCTTCCTTCGGGAAGCCGATCCTGCTCTACGACGTGAAGTCCAAGGGAGCCGAGGCCTATCTCGGAATCGCACGTGAGCTGATCGAGCGCGACGCGGCGCGGCACCTCGTTCCGGAGGCCGTGTGAACCGAAAGAACGCCCTCGGGCGCGGCCTCTCGGCCCTGATCCCGATCGCGGCCACCACGGCGCCCGACGCCCAGGGGCTTCTCCAGATCGAGATCGACCGTCTCGAGCCGAACCGCCGGCAGCCCCGCCGGCTCTTCGACGACGACGGCCTGGCCGAGCTGGCCGAGTCCATCAAGGCGACGGGAATCCTGCAGCCCGTCCTCCTGACGCGCGACGGGGACCGTCTGCGCATCCTGGCGGGTGAGCGCCGCGTGAGGGCCGCCCGCCTCGCGGGCTTGACCCGAGTTCCCGCCATCATCCGTGAGCGCCTGGAAGACCGCGACCACCTGCTCCTGGCGCTCGTGGAGAACCTGCAGCGGCGCGACCTCACCGCGCTCGAAGAGGCCGAGGCGTTCCGGAGCCTGCGGGATGAGTTCGGCATGACCCAGGATCAGGTGGCCGACAAGGTGGGGAAGGACCGCGCGACGGTCGCGAACACGATCCGCCTCCTGAAGCTGCCCGCTGCCGTGCGGGAGTCGCTCGAGCGGGGACTCCTGTCGGCTGGCCACGCGCGGGCGCTCCTCGCCCTCACCTCCGCCGAGGATCAGGAGAGCCTGGCGAGCGAGGCGATCAAGGGGGGCCTCTCCGTTCGTGCCGTCGAGGCGCGCGTGAACGAGCTCCTGGAGAAGGCGGGAAAGAAGAAGAGCAAGACGGCCAAGGGGGTCGACGCCGACACCCGCGATGCCGAGCTCCGCCTGCAGCGGGCGCTCGGGACGAAGGTCGAGATCAAGCGAAAGAAGCGCGGGGGCGAGCTCCGGATCGCCTTTTATTCGGAGGAAGAGCTGATCGGGCTCTTCGAACGACTCATCAAGGATTCAGAGTGAAACCAAAGAACGGCGGCGTGTTGAACGGCTTCCTGGACCGAGGCGCCCGCTTCGAGGGAACTCTCACCTTCGAGGACGTGTTTCGGATCGACGGCTATTTCAAGGGAACGGTCGTCTCGGATCACGAGCTGGTGGTCGGAGACGGAGCCATCGTCGAGGGGGAGCTGCGCCTCGGCCGGCTCTCCGTTTCCGGGAACATCCGCGGCGTCGTGTACGCCAAGGAACGCATCGAGATTCATGCCGGGGCCAACGTACAGGCCGAGCTCCACACGCCGAATCTCGTCGTCGAGGAGGGGGCCACGATCCAGGGTCCCGTGGAGACCGGTCCCAACGTGGGCCAGCCGGCGAGCTCTCCCGCGCAGCCGGTCGCGGGCAAGAGGCCCTGACGCGGGTCCCATGGGGACGACGGCGTGCGGGTGCACCCGGGTGGACGGGCTCCGCGCCGGAGAGGGGAATTCTGGATTCCCGGAACTTTCAGCTCCATGAAACGAGCCCTCGTCCCGAACGAGAAGAAGTCGAGCTCGGGTGGCGCCGATGGCCGCGTACAAGACGCCGGAGCCTCCGCTCCGACGCAACGAACAGGCACCCCTCTCATCGCCGGACCGGTTGGCCCGCTCCTGGATGGGTCCCGCGGAGAGCCGCGGTCATCGACCGGTGCGCCGGGATACTGAACGAAAATGTCAGAGCAAGCCGTGACGAGCCTTAAATTAATCACTCGATTAAAAAAACTGTTCGGGGCGGCCGACCGGCTCTGGGACGAAGGCGCCCGCACCGTGAGTCCGGGAGAGCTCTCTTGCCGCCCCGGCTGCTTCGGCTGCTGCATCGGGCCGTTCGAGATCTCCCTCGCCGAGGCGGTGCTCGCGCGGTCCGGAGTCGAACGGCTCGCGCGGGAAGAACAGGATCAGATCCGAGAGAGGGCCGCGGCGACGATCGCGACCGCACGGGACCTCTTTCCTGGAGACGCGGACGCGGGCCTCCTGGATCCCGAGCGCAGCGAGGAGGCGGACGACGCGTACTTCGCGGCGGTATCGCAGGTTGCCTGTCCGATGCTCGAGCTTCCCTCCGGCCGCTGCCGCATCTATGAGGAGAGACCCATCACCTGTCGCACCTACGGCCTGGCCTGGAAGCGCGAGGAGGAGATCGTCTATCCGGCGTGCTCGCTGAACTTCGTCGGCGCGGACGAGGCGCGTCCGCGTGAGACGGCCATCGATCTGGACCGCCTCCTGTCGGCCGATCAGGAGATGGCCGAGCTGGCCCGGCGAGCGAAGCTCCCCGCGGGAGCCGAAACGACGCTGGCCCACGCGGTTCTCGGTTCCGCCTTCGAGACGACCCGAGATAGCGCCGCGCGCGTTTGACCGCCCGGGCCGCTCTGTGGCATAAACCGCGTTCCCGCGCGATTCCTTCGGGCCCCGATCTCACGATGTCCTCGGGCTTCCGGCCTGGAATTCGAGCGGGACAACGATAAGAGATGCAACTACCCGACCTCTCCCTGCTTGTCGTGATGGTGATCTTCTGGGCGACGCACTTCGTCCTGAAGGCCTTCGTGTTCAAACCGCTCGGGGCGATCCTGAGCGAGCGCGAGGCGCGCGTATCCTCGGCCGAAGCCCTCCTCGAGCAGACGCTACTGCGCGAAAGAGACGTGCTGGCCCAGCTCGACGTTCAGCTGACCACGGCAAGGCGTGAAGCGCTCGCGGCCCGCGAGGCCGCACGCGTGGAAGCCGCCGCCGAGCGCCAGGTCGTGCTCGACGACGCGCGCGAAAAAGCGCGCGTGGCCGTTCAAGCCGCTCAGGCTCGGCTCGAAACCGATATCACCAAGACCCGCGAGGAGCTTCGCCGCGGCGCGGGCGAGACCGCACGCGAAATCGCGAGCCAGACCCTCGGCCGGATGGTCGCGTGATCGGCTCGACCATTTCGACCGTATCGTTCGTCGGGCTGTCCGCCACAGACGGACTCGCGTCGCTCGCTGCGCATTCGTCCCGATCCGTCCACGGCTTCCTCACGACGGACTCCGCGTTCACTCTCCTTCGCTTGCTTTCTCCCGAGGCCGGAGAGGGCCACGAGGCCGCGCACACTTTTCTCGGCGTGCCCTTCCTCTACTGGCAGATCGCGAATCTCGTCCTCTTCCTCGCCCTCCTCGTCTACTTCCTCAAGAAGCCCCTCGCCTCGTTCTTCACGGGCCGGCGGCTCGAGGTGGAGCAGGCGCTCCGTACGGCGGAAGAGAAGCGCCTCCGCGCCGAGGCTCTCGCGGCCGAGATCACCGCACGCATGGGGCGCATCGAGCGCGAGCTCGCCGAGCTGAAGACGCACGCGGACAAAGAGGCCGCGGCCGAGCAGAGAAGCTTGACGGCCCAGACGGAGGCCGACGCCGCGCGCATCGTGGCCCGCGCCTCGGCCGAGATCGACAGCCGCGTGCGCTCCGCACGTCAGGAGCTCACGAGCTACGCGGGCGACCTCGCCGTCGAGATCGCGGAAGACATCCTCAAGAAGAACCTCACGCCCGAGGATCAGAATCGCTTCCTGCGGGACGGCGTCGTCGCCCTGAACGACCTCTCACCGCGGAGCGCGGCGAAGCCTTCGCGCTGAGCGCCGGCGCTGGAAGCGGAAAGAAAACGGCATGGCAGCGAACTTCACCAAGCCCTATGTGGACGCCCTCTTCGAGGTGCTCGGCTCAGCCGACACCGTCCAGGAGCAGCTTCCCACGCTCGACGCCTTCGCCGCGCTGCTCTCGGGAAACGCCGAGCTCCGCATGGTGCTCCGGAATCCAGGCATCGACCGCACCCGCAAGGGCGCCATCGTGCAGCAGCTCGCCACGCAGGCGGGCGCGTCGCCCATCGCCCTCCGGCTGCTGAACACGCTGCTCATCAACCAGCGCATCCCCGCCCTCGCCGAGCTGACGAAGGCGATCCGGCTGCGGCTGGACCGCGAGCGTCGCGTCGTCGAGGCCACGGTGCGCTCGGCGTCTCCCCTCTCGCCCGAGACGGAAGCCGAGATTCGCGCCGCGCTCGAGAAGCGTTCGAAGATGAACGTGAGAATCAAGCCCATCGTCGACCCCGCGCTCCTGGCCGGCTTCGTCGTCCAGATCGGCAGCGAGATCTACGACACCTCGCTCGCCCAGCGCCTCGCGCGCACCAAGCTCGCGCTGCACGGCGCCGGCGCCGCACACTAGCCGCCTCAAGAACAGGACAGGGAAAAGCGCATGGCAGACATCACCGCCCAGGAAATCACCCAGATCATCAAGGCCCAGCTCGCCGGGCTCGACCAGGGGATCGACGTCGCCGAGGTCGGTACCGTCGTCTCCGTGGGCGACGGCATCGCGCGCGTGTACGGGCTCGAGAAGGCGATGTCGGGCGAGCTTCTCGAGTTCCCGGACGGCGTCTACGGTCTGGCGCTGAACCTCGAAGAGGACAACGTGGGCTGCGTCCTCATGGGCGAGACGAACAAGGTGCGCGAGGGCTCGATCGTCAAGCGCACCAAGCGGATCATCTCGGTCCCCGTCGGCCCTGCCTTGGTGGGTCGCGTGGTCGACCCGCTCGGCCAGCCCATCGACGGCAAGGGCCCGATCGACGCGAAGGATTTCTATCCGATCGAGCGCGTCGCGCCGGGCGTCGTCGAACGGCAGCCCGTGAAAGAGCCGATGCAGACCGGCATCAAGGCCATCGACGCCATGATCCCGATCGGCCGCGGTCAGCGCGAGCTGATCATCGGCGACCGCCAGACCGGCAAGACCGCCATCGCCCTGGACGCCATCATCAACCAGAAGGGCAAGGGCGTCATCTGCGTGTACGTGGCCATCGGCCAGAAGAACAGCACGGTGGCGCAGGTGGTCCAGGCGCTCGAGCAGAACGGCGCGATGGAGCACACCATCGTCGTCTCGGCCTCGGCCGCAGACCCCGCCCCGTTGCAGTACCTCGCGGCCTACGCGGGCTGCGCGATGGGCGAGTACTTCATGTACAACGGCGGGCACGCGCTGGTCATCTACGACGACCTCTCCAAGCAGGCCGCGTCCTATCGCGAGATCTCGCTCCTCCTCCGCCGGCCCCCCGGCCGCGAGGCGTATCCCGGCGACGTCTTCTATCTCCACAGCCGCTTGCTCGAGCGCGCGGCGAAGCTGTCGAAGGAGAAAGGGGGCGGCTCGCTCACGGCCCTCCCCATCATCGAGACGCAGGCCGGCGACGTGTCGGCCTACATCCCGACGAACGTCATCTCGATCACGGACGGGCAGATCTTCCTCGAAGCCGACCTCTTCTATTCGGGCCAGCGCCCTGCGGTCAACGTCGGCATCTCGGTTTCGCGCGTCGGCGGCTCGGCGCAGATCCGCTCCATGCGCTCGATCTCGGGCACGCTCCGGCTCGACCTCGCGCAGTACCGCGAGCTCGCGGCCTTCGCGCAGTTCGGCTCGGACCTCGACAAGTCGACGCAGGCCCAGCTCAACCGCGGCAAGCGCCTCGTCGAGATCTTGAAGCAGACGCAGTTCGTCCCGATGGACATCGGCCTCCAGGTGGCCTCGATGTTCGCGGGCACGAAGGGCTTCCTCGACGATCTGCGCGTTGACGCCGTCCTGATGTTCGAGAAGACGCTCCACACCTACATGCAGGCCGAGAAGTCCGCGCTCCTCGACGAGATCCGCACGGCGCCCAAGCTCACCAAGGAGCTCGAGGCCACGATCGGCGCGGCCGTCACGGAAGCCAAGAAGATCTTCCTCGCCGAGCACCCGCAGGCCAAGGCGTAAGGCTCGGGGCTCAGGGCAGCAGGGCACCGGGAAAGAAAAGAGACGACGCGCGCATGGCGAACCTGATCGATATCCGCCGAAGGATCAAGAGCGTGAAGAACACGCAGCAGATCACGAAGGCGATGAAGATGGTGGCCGCGGCCAAGCTGCGCCGCAGCCAGGACCGCGTCATCGCCGCGCGCCCGTACGCGGCCACGCTGGAAGCCACGCTCACCTCGGTGGCCAGTCGCGTGCCGCCGCGCGAAGACGGCTCGCCGCTCCATTCGCTCCTGGCCACGCGCCCGGAGAAGAACGTCATTCTCCTCGTCGTCACGGGCGACAAGGGGCTCGCGGGCGGCTTCAACACGAACGTGAACCGTGCCGTCGGGCTCTTCCTGCGCGAGGCGCCCGCCCGCGGCATCGAGAAGATCCAGCTCGTCACGATCGGGCGCAAAGGGAACGACTTCTGGAAGCGCCGGCCCTACGAGATCATCGAATCGCACACGGGCTTCTTCTCGAAGTTCGGCTACGCCGATGCCGCGGCCATCGCCAAGGCCATGGCGGCGCGCTTCGTCTCCGGTGAAGTCGACGCGGTTTACGCGGTCTACAACGAGTTCCGCAGCGTGATGTCGCAGATCGTGCGCACCAAGCGGCTGCTGCCCATCGACCTCGCGGGCGTGGACGAGGCGGCCAAGGGCGCTCCGGCGAACGCGGCCACGGCCACAGGAGCAGCCGCCGACGGCGGCGCGAACACGGTCGACTACCTCTACGAGCCGGGGCCCGAGGTCATCCTCGACAAGCTCCTGCCGCGGCACCTGGAATTCCAGCTCTACCGCCTGCTCCTGGAATCGAACGCCGCCGAGAACGGCGCGCGCATGACCGCGATGGACAGCGCGTCAAAGAACGCGGGCGACCTCATCGATTCGCTCACGCTCACCTACAACCGGGCGCGCCAGGCGCGCATCACGAAGGAGCTCATCGAGATCGTCTCTGGCGCGTCCGCGCTGGAATAGTCCTCGGAGAACCCCATCGGTTCTGCTGCTCGGGCCTCGCGGCCCCGGAAGCCGAACGGCGGGACGCAACGGCAATCGTTCGGAACGGCAAGCGACACTGATACGGCACCGATCATCACGGCATCGCTCCAAGGGGAAGGCCACCGACGGAATGCCGAGGGAACAGACGGGAGATGGCGCGAGGCCATCGGAATCCGGGAACGGGCGATGGCTCGACGCATCGGCTCCGCGGGTAACGGAAGGAAACGAGGTTTCACCATGGCAAATCAAGGCAGAGTCGTCCAGGTCATCGGGCCCGTCGTCGACGTGGAGTTCCCGAGCGGAGAGCTTCCGGCGATCCTGAGCGCGGTCCGGATCATCGACGACCAGGGGCTCTCGACGGAGAAGA
>JBDSFL010000549.1:0-2891 GCA_039919545.1 Thermoanaerobaculia bacterium
CCCGAGTTCCGGCTCGCGAACACGATCGCCCGGACGCGGGCGCGCTGGCTCCTGGCCCGCATCGACGATCTCTTCCTCGAGTAACAAAGGAGAACCGTGAGACTGACTCGCTTCCTTCGAATCCCCGCCGTCCTCCTGGCGCTCGCGCTGGGTCTCCCTGCCGCGTCCGCCGAGCCCGTGAAGGTGAAGCTCGCCACGCTCGTGCCGGAAGGCTCGCTCTGGCATCAGCTCCTCCTCGAGATGGCCGAAACCTGGAAGACCGTCTCCAAGGATCAGGTGCGCGTGCAGATCTACGCCGGCAGCGTGGCGGGAGACGACGGGGACGTGGTGCGGAAGATGCGCCTCGGCACGCTCAACGCGGGGCTCCTGACGAGCGCCGGCATCTCGACGATCGACCGCTCGGTCTACGCGCTGCAGGTCCCCATGATGTACACCTCTTACGACGAGGTCGATTACGTCCTCGAGAAGATGCAGCCGAAGCTCGAGGCCGCCCTCGAAGCCAAGGGGTTCATCGTTCTGAACTGGGTGGACGGGGGCTGGATCCGCTTCTTCACCAAGACGCCAGTCACGCGACCCGAGGATCTCAAGGCTCTCAAGCTCTTCGCGTGGGCCGGTGACAACGACGCTCTCGAGATCTGGAAGCAGGCGGGCTTCAACCCCGTGCCTCTTCCCGCGACCGAGATCTCCACCGCTCTACAAACGGGGCTCGTCACCGCGCTCCCCACCACCCCGCAGGCCGCGGTGATCCTGCAGTGGTACAACCACGCGCGCAACATGACCGACGTGAAGTGGGCGATGCTCCTGGGCGCCACGGTCATCTCGAAGTCGGTGTGGGAGAAGATTCCCGCCGACATCCGCCCCGCGCTCCTCAAGTCCGCGCGTGACACCGGCAAGCGCCTCCGCGAGGAGATCCGCAAGGGGGGCGATAAGGACGTGGACGCCATGAAGAAGCGCGGCGTGAACGTGATCGTTCCCGACGCGGCCGCCCAGGCCGCTTGGCGCACGCTCGTGGAAGGCGTCTACCCGAAGATCCGCGGCTCGATCGTTCCGGCCGACGCCTTCGACGAGGCGCGCAAGCACCTGGCTCAATTCCGCGCCCAGAGCGCCCCGGCGAAAAAGTAGGAACGGTTTCCGCTTGACGGTCTCGACCGAGAGCCCCGACCCGGCATCGGCGGGGTGGCTCCGCCCCGCCTCCGCCCTCCTCGTCCTGGCGCTCGGCGCCGCGGCGGTGCTGCCGCTCATCGACGCCGTGGGACGAATATTCGGCCGCTTCCATGTTCCCGGCGGCTCGGAGTACGTTCAGCAGCTCACGCTGTGGATCGCCTTCCTGGGCGGTCTGCTCGCCACGTGGGAGGGGAAGCACCTCACGCTCTCCACCACCGAGCTCTTCGGTGAGGGGCGCCCGAGGCGCATCGCGCGCCTCGTCTCGTGCACCGTCGCCGCGGCCGTCACGGCGGTGCTCTCCTACGCGAGCGTCGGGCTCGTCCGCGCCGATCGCGAGCAAGGAAAGCTCCTGCCTGGAGGCGTGCCCGAGTGGGTGAGCGAGTGCGTCATGCCCGTGGCGCTCGCGCTGATGGCGCTCGTCTTCGCGTTTCGCGCGGCGGGCAGCCGCCGCGGGCGCTTCGGCGCCCTCGCCGTCGTCGGCATCGCGCTCGCCGTCGTGCTGAATCCCGGGCTCGCACCGCAGGCCGGCCTGCTGGCGTGGCCCATCGCGCTCGGCATCGTCGTGGCCGCGCTCTTCGGAGCTCCCGTCTTCGTGGCGATGGGGGGCATCGCGCTCCTCCTCTTCTTCAAAGACGGCACGCCCGTCTCGGCAGTGTCGGCCGAGGTCTACCGACTGATCTCCTCGCCGACGCTGCCCGCGATCCCGCTGCTCACGGCCGCGGGGTACATCCTGGCGGAGGGAGGCGCTTCGGCCCGGCTCGTCCGGTTCTTCCGCGCGCTCTTCGGCTCGACCCCGGGCGGGCTCGCCGTGATGGTGGCCGCCGTCTGCGCGCTCTTCACCACGTTCACGGGAGGTTCGGGGGTCACGATCATCGCTCTCGGCGGGCTCGTCTACCCGATGCTCCGCGACGACGATTACCCGGAGGGCTTCTCGCTCGGCCTCGTCACCGCGTCCGGGAGCCTGGGCCTGCTCTTTCCGCCGAGTCTTCCCGTCATCCTCTACAGCGTGGTGGCCGGTGTGCCCGCCGGGGATCTGTATCTCGCCGGTCTCCTGCCGGGGCTGCTGCTCGTCGTCCTCGTCGCCGCTTACGGAATCCGGGTCGGCCGGCGATTGAAGACCCAGGGCAAGGTTCCCCAGCGCTTCTCGTGGCGTGAGGTCCTCGCGTCGGCGTGGCTCGCCAAGTGGGAGCTGGCGCTCCCGCTCGTGGTGATCGTGCTTTTCGCGAGCGGGCGCGCCTCCATGGTCGAGGCCTCTGCCGCGGCCTGCGTGTACGCAGCCATCGTCGAGTGTTTCGTCATGCGCGACATCCATCCCACGCGCCAGCTCCCGGGCGTCGTGCTGAAGGCCGCGTCGCTGATGGGGGCCGTGCTGCTCCTGCTCTCCGTGGCGATGGGGCTCACGAGCTATCTCGTCGACGCGCAGATCCCGGCGGCCCTGCTGGCGTACATCAAGACGCACATCGGCAGCAAGATCGTCTTCCTGCTGATCCTGAACGTCTTCCTGCTCGTGCTCGGCAGCGTCCTCGAGATCTACTCGGCCATCATCATCCTGGCGCCTTTGGTCGCTCCGATGGGACGGGCCTTCGGCATCGACCCCGTGCATCTCGGCGTCATCTTCCTGGCGAACCTCGAGCTGGGATTCCTCTTCCCGCCTCTGGGTCTCAACCTCTTCCTTTCTTCCTCCCGGTTCGGCAAGCCGCTGCCGCAGCTCTATCGCCACGTGATCC
>JBDSFL010000561.1:0-11954 GCA_039919545.1 Thermoanaerobaculia bacterium
GCTGCGAAAAAAGGGTGAGCGCGCGCCGGAAGTCGCCCGACCAGTACGCCGCCCGGGCGAGCCCCCGCAAGGCCTCGATCGAGCCGGGGCGGCGCACGAGCAGCTCGCGGTAAGCCAGCGCTGCCGCGCGGTAGCGCCCGCCCCAGACGAGCGCCTCGGCGCGCCCGAGAGACGCATCCCAGAGCTCGGGGGCTTCGCGAAGCACCTCGTCATAGAGCGCGACGGCCTCGTCGAACCGGCGCGCGACGGCCAGCTGGCGTGCGCGAGAAAGCGACTCGGCGATGCCCGCGAAGGCCTCCACGGGAGCCGCGGTCGCGGCGCATTCCGGCAGCAGCATCATCAGGAGCGTCCCGAGGCCGGCGAGGCGCGTCACGTGCGCGCGGCGCCGGCGGCGTCCCGCGCTCCCGGCGGGAGAGGGAACTGCAGGGAGATCAGCGCGCCGCCCAGCGGCGAGGCCGAGATCAGGATCCGGCCCCCGTGCTCCTTCATCGTCTGCTGGGCGATGCGGAGCCCCAGACCCGACCCGCCGACGCGGGTGCTGAAGAAGGGCTCGAACGCGCGGCGACGGGCTTCGTCGCTCAGGCCCGGGCCGTCGTCGCCGATCTCCACCACCACGTGCTCGCCGTCTGGCCAGGCGCCGATCTGGACGCAGCTCTTCGGGGCCGAGAGAATGGAATTGTCCAGAAGGTTCCCGATCACCTGCGCGATGCGAACCTCGTCGATCTCGAGGAGCGGCAGATCGGGCCTGAGGAGGAGGTCGATGCGCACGTCGCGATCTCCGTGCCTCAGGCGCGCCGAGGCGCTCGCCTCCCTCAGAACTCCTTCGATCGACCGGCTCGTCCTCACGCGCGTCGTGGGCCGGCGCAGATCGAGGAGGCCCTCCATGAGCACCGCGAGCCGCTTCACCTCCCGTTCGATGTGCTCGAGCGCGGGACCCATCTCGGTGCCGTCCTCGAAGCTGTCGCGTAGCACGCGGGTCGCCGCCGAGATGCCGAAGAGCGGGTTGCGCACCTCGTGCGCCACGCGCCCCACCAGCTCCCCCACGGCCGACTGCCTCTCGGCGCTGATGGCTCGCTGCCTCAGCCGCTCCGACTCGGTCACGTTCTCGAGGAAGTGCAGCGAGGCGGGGCGCTCGCCCGCGATCGGAAAGGGCATGCCGAGGTAACGGAACACGAGATCGGGGAAGAGCTCGATGATGCGCACCTCGGGCCGGACCGTGATGTCGTGGGGGAGCCCGAGCTTGATCGCCGGGAGCCCCAGGATCTCGCCGAAGCTGCGCGAGAACAGCTCGGGGAGCGAGCGATTTGCACGCACCACGCAGCCCCTGTCGTCCAGCAGGTAGAGCACGCTGGGTAGCGCGTCGAAGGTGCGCTCCCACTCGAGCGTGGCGCGGCTCAGGAGGCGCGTCTGCGTCTCGATGCGGGTGGCCATCTCTTCGAACGCCCCCGAGAGGCCGGCCAGCTCGTCGTCCCCCGTGGGCGCCATCACCGGAGTCCCCAGCGGCCGCGCCGAGAAGCTGCGCAGATTCTCCGAGAGCGCGAGCACGGGGCTGGAGATCGCGATGGCCGCGAGGATCGACAGGATGGTGGCGAGCGCGAAGAGGCTCGCCGCCGAGAAGCCGATGAGACGCAGGGCGCGTGAGTTGTAGTCGTCCGCGTCCACCACGCGGATCGAGGCCACGAGGCGAGTCGCCTGCCCCGCCAGCGTGCGGCTGTGGATGGCGATCGGGTGGCCCACGTGACGCACCAGGTCGATGTCGAACGCGGTCAGGATCTCGTAGCGGTCGTTCCCGCTCCAGCCCGCGTTCAGGTCGGGGCGCAGCTTGGAAGATGGGCCGGCCGCGGCCACCACGTTCCCCACGCCGTCCCACACCTCCACGTGCACGAGCGGAAACAGGGCGAGCTCGTTGGCCAGCAGGTTTCGCCAGCCTTCGGCGGCGGGGGAGGGGCCGCTGCGGAGGCGCTGCAGCACGCGGTCCACACGCAGGCGCAGGAGATCGCGGGCGATCCGCTCGCTCTCCTGCTCCATCGAGGTATAGGCGGCAGTGCCCAGGATGCAGAAGCAGGCGAGCACGAGCGTGAAGCCCAGCGCGGCGATCTTCTTCGAGAGCGGGAAGCCGATGGGGAGGCGTGTATCGGGCAGCCCCGCAAGGGGGCGGCGGAAGAAACGACGTGCGGCCAGGTAGTAAGACGCGATGCCGCAGGCCAGCGCCGCGGCCGTGCCCACGGACACCACCTTGATTCCTTCCGCGGTGGGGAAGCCGGCGAGCAGGACGCCGGCAAGCGCCGGAATCGCGAACGTTCCGAACGAGATTGCGGTCACGCCGATCGCCACCTGCCGGGGCAGCAGCAGGAGCGAGGGACTGCCCGGCACGATCACGCGCGTGAGCAGCAGCACCAGACCCGCGAGAATCGCGAGGCCGACGAGGCTCGCGAGGATCCAGACCTGGCGCAGCGAGCTGAACTGCACGGGATCGAGCCGCAGATGGGCGAGGCCCGACCCGGCAGCCACCACGATCCAGACGATCGCAGTAGCCGACAGCTGCTCGCCCAGAGAAGCGAGGACGAGGGAGCGCGGACCTCGGAGCACTCGGAGGTCATTCTAAGGGTTCACCACGAGATCAGGCGGAGGCAGGAAGCGGGAAGGGTACGAAAGGTATGCAAGCTACAATCGCCTGCCAATGCCGAGCGCGGATCGCCGTTCGTTTGACCCCTCGCCGGGGAGAGTGCTGGTCGTCGACGATGAGGAGGCGATCCGGTTCGGTTTGACGCGCACCCTCGAACGGCGCGGATACCTCGTGGCGTGCGCGGCGACGGCGGCCGAAGGTCTCCAGCAGGCTGCCTCTTTCGAGCCGGATCTGATCCTGCTCGATCTCCGGCTCCCCGATGCGGGAGGGCTCTCGCTCGTCCGGTCGCTGCGGAAGGGTTCCAGCGCGCCGACGGTCGTCGTGATGACGGGCTATGTGCTCGAGGAGACGGCCAGCCGCGCGCTGCGCGAGGGGGCGCTGCTGGTGGTGGGCAAGCCGATCGACATCGACCACCTGCTCGGGCTCATCGCGGAGATCCGTTCGAACGCCCGTGCTCTCTCGGACCGCACGTTCCAGCGCGACGACGCCGACCGGCGGTCGCTGGAGTTCCTCGACATCGGCGAGAGCGCCGCCTCGCGCAAGGTGAGAGAGGAGGTGCTCCGGACCGCGGAGTGCGACGTGCCTTTCGTGCTGTCGGGCGAGCCGGGGTCGGGCCGCCGCCTGGCCGCGCGCGCCGTGCACCAGCGCAGCCGGCGCGCGCCGGAGCGCTTCGTCGATTTTCCGTTCCTCGTGCGCGGGGAAGCGGCGCTCGCGGCGGCCGCGCTCGAGGCCCAGGCCGGCACGCTCTATCTGCGTGGTCTCGCCGCGCTCGAAGCCATGCCGGCGCTCGGGCCCGATGCGACGGACGGAACGTCTGCGGTCCGTTTGGCCCTGGCGCTCCCGCTTCCGCCCGCGGGCCGGCGCGAACCCTCGGTGCTCGAACAGCGGGTGACCGCGGAGTTCCCGATTCGCATCGAGGTGCCCTCGCTGCGCGACCGCCGCGAAGACATCCTCGCGCTCCTCACCCGCCTGCTCGCGGAGATCGCGCGCGCGACCGGGCGCCCTCAGCCCGCGCTCTCGCTCTCCGCCCGTCCGCTGCTCGAATCGTACGACTGGCCCGGAAACCTCGACGAGATGAGGCTCGTGGCCGAACGCGCGTTCCTGCTCTACGGGGCGGGCCCGATCGGCGCGCGCGAGTCCGCGGCGCTGCTCGGGCTCTGAAACCCGGACAGGCTTTGGCTCAGAAGCCGAGCTCCTTCAGCACGTTCTTGGCGCCATCCACCTCGGACATGACCCAGAGGATGTAGCGGCTGTCGACGTGGATCGAGCGCGTCTTCACGGGATCGAAGAGATAGTCGGAGGCGATGGTGTCGAAGGTGCCGTCGAAGAGGAGCCCGCAGAGCTCACCCTTCGCATCGAGAGTGGCCGAGCCCGAGTTGCCCCCCGTCGTGTCCACCGTGGAGAGGAAATTCACGGGAACGCTCGAGAGCTTCGCGTCGATAAACGGGCTCTTGGCACCAGCCTGCACCGAGGCGATGGCGGCGAGCTCTTTTGCCGGCGCGGCGAAATCGCCCGATCCGGTGGCCTTCTCCGCGATCCCCTTCAGCGTCGTCTGCGGCAGATAGACGAGGCCGTCCTTGGCGGCCACACCTTCCACGCGACCGAACGTGACGCGCAGCGTGGAGTTGGCGTCGGGAGCCACGAGGCCTCCGTTGCGGGCGAGCAGCGCGCGCATGTAGCGCGGCCTCAGCCGGCTGCGGGCTCCCTCCTCCCGCTTCCTCTGCTCGCGAATCTCGAGCTCCAGGGGGGCCAGGGCCACGGCGAG
Organism: Thermoanaerobaculia bacterium; assembly: GCA_039919545.1. Lineage (GTDB taxonomy): Bacteria > Acidobacteriota > Thermoanaerobaculia > UBA5066 > UBA5066 > JBDSFL01. The sequence continues at coordinate 4,392 of JBDSFL010000561.1, forward strand.
CTCGATGAAGGAATCGTGCGCGGCCAGGATGTCGGCGGTGCTCTTCTCCAGCATCGCCAGGCGCGTGTCGCGCTGAGCGAGCTTGGTTCCGGCGTAGAGGCGGTCGAGGAAGGTGTCGAGAGCCTTGCCGGTTTCAGCCTCCGGCCGGCCTGCCTTCAGGCCCGCGGCCCGATCCAGCGCGACGATGCGTTGGCCTTCGGGCAGCCCCGCGACCTCGAGAAGGGTGTAGCGCAGCAGCGCGCGGTCGACACGGAGGTCGAGCGTCTTCTGCAGGCGCTCCTGCGAGTCCTTCAGCCGGTTCCAGTTGCGCTCCTGGTACGAGGGATCGCGATCGAGGTCTTTCTTGGGCCGCTCGAGAGAGAGCTGGTAGATGCTGTCCGCGGCGGCGAGCAGGCCAAATTCCAGGCTCGCGAACACGGCATTGCGCGCCCGCGTCTTCTCGCTCTCGAGCTGCAACGTCGAGAGGCCCGGCAGCACGTCGCCGAACTCCTTCTGCCGGGCCGGATCGGCGGCGATCCACGCGGTCAGATCTTTCTCCTGCTGCTCCTTCTGCGCGAGGATTCCCCCGCGCACGAGTCCCTCCAGCATCCCGCGCCGGTTCGTCAGGCCGTTTCCCAGCGACCGCTTGCGCGCCGCCACCTTGATCTCCGTCTCCTGGTTTCCCTTGGAGAGCTCCTCGAGGATCGCCAGCGAGTCGGCGCTTCGCCGGATCGCGCGCGGGAACTCCCACTCCGTCGTCTCTTTCACCTCGGCGAACGTCTCGTGCCGCTCGGTGCGGCCCGGGTAGCCCGCCACGAAGACGAGATCTCCCGGCCCCGCGCCGCGGCCCGAGACCTTCAGAAAGTGCTTCGGGTGGTACGGCACGTTTCTTTTTGCGTAGGGAACCGATTTTCCTTCCGGCGAAACGTACGCGCGATAGAAGCCGAAGTCGCCCGTGTGGCGCGGCCACTGCCAGTTGTCGGTCTCGCCGCCGTACACCCCGATGCCGGACGGCGGCGCATAGACCAGCCGCACGTCCTGGATCTCCATCTGCGCGATCTCGAAATAGCGCAGGCCCTCGAAGTAGGAGGCGATGCGGCAGCGCGAGCCGTCGGCTTCGCAGGCGGCGGTGCGCTCCTTGGTGCGCCGTTCGATGAGGTCGAAGCGCTGCCGGTCGGAGAGCTTGGCGTCCATCTTCCCGGTGATCGCGTCGGTGATTTCCTTGACCGAGGTGGTCACGAGCACCCGCGAGCCCGGGCCGTTCGAGAGCTCCTGCTCGCGCGTGGCGGCCAGGAAACCGTCTTCGAGGAGGTTGCGCGTGGGCGTCGAGTTGAATTGCAGGGCGCCCTGGATGCAGTGATGGTTCGTGACGATGAGCGCGTCGGCCGACACGAAGGAGGCGCTGCAGCCGGGGATCGAGACGATGGCCCCCATGGGCTGGCCGGTCAGATCGGCGTAGGCGTTCGGATCCCCCGAGAATCCCAGCGCCTCGAGACGCACCGAGAGCTCGGGGATCTGCTGAGGCATCCACATCCCCTCGTCGGCGCTCGCGGCGGCGCCCGTGATGAGGAAAACGGTGACCACGAGTGTCTCGAGACGGGTTGAAAGCACGGATCCTCCTGCCGGAAGCGAGGGGATTATGCTCGAGCGATCCGCCGAAAAAGCCCAGGCGCCGGGTCGCCAGGGCGGCGAGTCCCGCATTCGAGGTGCCTCGACGCAGGCAATTGATCGCCCGCGGCGCGGGACGGGGCCGCCCAGGCGGCGGCCCCGTCCGCACCGGAAACGCTCAGAAGCGGTAGATGATGGATCCGATGAACCGCGAGTTCGTCACCTTGCGGTCGCCCGTGAGCCGCTGGGTCACGACGCGGTCCACCACGACGTCGGAGTTCCGGTTCGTCGAGGCGCGATCGAACACGCCCGCCGCGTCGAAGAGGAGCGAGCCGTTCCCGAGCGGGAACGCGAACCCGATCCCGGCGGTCACGCCGTTGAAGTTGACGTCCGGATCCTGGTCGCTCTCGTCATAGAGCGGCGCGATGGTGCGGATGCGGTAGGCGCCGGCGCGGAGGGGGATGATGAGATTGCCCGGGCGGAGCACGTACTCCACGCCGAACCGGAACGCGGTCTGGTTGTTCTGCTCGACGCTCGAGTCGCCGACCTGCGAGGGGAACTTGACGCTCGATTCGGTGAACGTGATCGGGCAATTCGTGACTGCGGCCACGGTGCAGTTGCCGTCGTACCTGGCCGTCGGGACGCGCGAGATGGAGGCCTGTCCCCACTGGGTGATCGAGCCGTCCAGCGCCAGGGTGAGCGCCTCGATGGGCCGGAAGGCGAAGCCGCCGCCCAGAGTGCCCGGCCAGGAGAGCGTCCCGTTGGAGGTCTGGGCGCCGCTGGCGCGGAACGGAAGGGGCTGCTGCGCGGGGTCGAAGGTGTACACGCCATGCTGGTCGAACCGGCTCTCGTAGACGTCGCTACCGGACCATCCTCCGCGGTAGGTGAGTCCCACGGAGAACTTCGAGCTCGGCTTGACGAGGATGCCCACGCTCGCCGACAGGCCGTTGTAGCGCTGCTCGTCGAACGTCTCCGTGGTGAAGTCGGCGAACACGGCCTGGCCGCCGCCGGGGGCATTCACGAGACTGCGGAACCGCGTCTCGGTCGAGGTGCTGGTGGAGCCGGTCCAGTAGTTCACGGTGAAGCCGATGTAGAGCTTCTCGTCGAAGCCCGTGCCGAACCCGAGCCCGATCGAGTCGTATCCGCCGAACGAGGAGACCGTCGAATCGGAGAGGTCGGGCGCGAGGTTGGTCCCGCCGGGGCGGTCGAAGAAATCCGTACGCGTCGACTCGGTGGCGTTGAGAGGCCGTGCGTTGCGTGCGTACGAGATCTGCGCGGTGAAGAGCTGCCGGCCGAGCTTGAACGGCTGCGCGAAGCTGAAGAAGTCGACGCCGGACGATTTGGCGTCCACGGTGTTGTCCACGTCCTTCAGGTACAGGGAGGTCGTCCCTTCGTTGAAGAACTGCTGGCTCGCGTTCGTGGTGTCGACGGTGGCCTTGTTGAACCCGCCCACGAGCGTGACCTCGGGGCGGATGAGCTGCCCGAGGCCGGCCGGGTTCCACGAGGCCGCGGAGGCGTCGTCCGCGATGGCGGTGAACGCTCCGGCCATTCCCATGGCCCGCGCGCCGAAGCCGAGGCCGTTGTTGAACGTGGTCGTGCGGACCGAGAGCCCTCCTGCGCCGCGCCCGGATCTCGCCCCATTTTGGGCATCGGCTCGATGAGAAATTCCCACGGCTGAGACGGCGACGGACAGGCACGCGGCCACAAGCAAGCGAGAAGACATAGCGTTCCTCCTTGAACAATTTCGGTGAGTGTATTGCCGAGTGAGTCTAGCAGCCTGCAGCGAAAGGAGGAGGGGCTCCTCCACCTTTCGCCGCGGGCTGCTGAGCCCCAATCGATCGGCAAGGCCCGGTCGAAAACGAGAACGAGGGCTGGCCGCGCGCGGGGGCCGACGCCGGGGCCTCCGTCGACGCCCGCTATCGCTTCCGGTGCTCGAGGGTGTCCGCCAGCAGCCGCGCATCCGCTGCGCACTCCGGATGTCCCAGCCGATCGTTCAGCTCCGCCAGCACCGAGTAGGGCGTGTAGTCCAGGAACCAGAGCCCGTAGATGCGCGCGCCCGCTTTCGGCTCGGGCTTGCGGCTCACGGCTTCCTTCAGGCACTGGAGCGCCCTCTCGTCGCTTCCTGCGCGCTTCAGCTCGAGGCCCAGGACGTAGTGGTAATACCAGGGGAGGTGCGCCTCGGGCATGTCGCCCACCACGCCGCAGCGCTGGCGCACGCGCTTTTCGAGCTCGGAGATGTCCATGGGGGTGAGCGGAACGGCCGGAGGATTCTCCGGAGCGGCCTTCGCGGCGGAGGGAACGGCCCGAGCGGCTTCTTGCAGCGGCTCGGCGCGGGTGGCGGTCGAAGCCAGGAGAGCCGCGAGAACGGCCAGGAGCGCGAAGGGGCTCGGGATCGGGTCGAGGTGACGGCGCATGAACGACCTCTCAGCTCTTCTCGAGTATGGTCGTCACCGCCCCCGAGATCAACGCTTCGCTTCCCGGCGCTCCCCCGGCGCCGCGCGCCTTGCGGTAGACCTCCCGGGCGCGGGTCAGGAGCTGAGAATCCTTGTCGGGGCCCATCAAGAGATATTTTCCCGCGAGCGAATAGGCGAGGAAGTAGCGGGCCGTGTTCGAGCGCGGCTCGCAGCTCTCGAGCCGCGCGATGGCGTCGTCGAAATCGCCTCGGAAATACGAGCGGATGCCGGAGCGAAGCTCGGTCAACGTCTCCGGCGAGACGCGAGGCTCGTCCTTGACGGGCGGCCGTGTGGGCGCGGCGGTCGGGACGGGGAGCGCGGTCGTGGGTACGGTCGTGGGCACGGTCGTGGGCACGGTCGTGGGCCTGGTCGTGGGCCTGGCCGCGGGCGTTGCGCTTGCGGGCGGAGTCGTGGGGCGCGGCGAGAGAGTGGGGAGCGGGCGCGGCGCCGTGGGAGCGGGGGCGCGCGTCGGCACCGGGGTGGGGAGCGTGATGCGCACGGCGACCGTCGGGAGCGCCGTCGGCGCGGGTACCGCGGTGGGGGCGGGCGTCGGCCGCACCTGCGCGACGATCACAGGCGTGGGCTGCACGGCGGAGGCCAGCCGCTTCAACGAGGCAGTCAGGCTGCGCGCGAGGGGCGCCCGCTGACGGATCGCTCCCTGCCGCTCGGACTCCTGCAGCGCGCGCTGCGCCTCCGCGCTCTGCCCCAGCTTCTCGAGGCAGGTGCCGAGATAGAAATGCGGGAAGTAGTCCTCGTAGTTGATGCCCGTCCCGCGAAACTTCTGCGTCCCTTCCTTCGGGTCGTTGCCGATCGCGTCGCGCAGCCGCTTCACCGCCAGGTCGCATTCGTCGTCGCCGGCCGCGCGCACGCCTTCGAGATATTTTTTCTTGGCGTCGTCGGAGATTCCGTCGGCGCGGCGGGGGGTCAGGGTTCCGAGCGCCGCGAGGATGACGAGGGCCATCCCGGCGCGATGCAAAGCGTCAGGGCGCGAATGAGGCAACGGCCCGCTCCAGGTCGAATTCGGGGATGACCGCATGCGCCGTGACGGCCTGCTGCGAGACCACCTCCACGTTCTGGGTCGTCTCCTGTTTCAGGGAATCGCACTTCAGGGTGATGGAATAGCGGCCCGGAGGAAGCTCCAGCCGAACGGGCGTCGTCATTCCGACGATCGCCGCATCTTCGATCGGCTTCCCGCGGGTCTCGTCCCGCACCCGCACCACGCGTCCCCACGGCTCGGCCGTGAGCAGCACGGAGCCGGTCTTCGCGGCGCTTGCGGAATCGGGCTTGCGGCGCATCAGGATGACACCGGCGATGCCCAGGATCACGACCGCGGCCGCGGCGATCATCATCCAGACGCGCGAACCGCCAGCGCTCTTTTTGGCACGGGTCGACGCGAGCACCTGGGGCGCGTCCCGGGGCGCCACGACGGTCTTTCGTGACGGAAGGGGGGGAGCCGCGCGATCGATCACGGTGCGCCCGGTGGGCGAGGGAAGGCGCGCGCCCGGCTGCGACTGGATCGACGTCGGCGACTCGGCGTCGTCGATCCCCGTGGCGGGCTCGACCTCGGGTACGCGCTGCCGCGGCGCCGGACGCGGCGTCCGATCGAAACGGGGCGGGGCGACGGACGACGTGCGCGCCGTGCCGCCGGGCGGGGGAGTGGTCTTGGCGAACGCCTGCGCGAGCAGGGCCTGCGCGTCCGAGACGCCGCTCGGCCGCTCGGGAGCTGGAGTCTTCAGGGCCTGCATGCGGTCCAGCTCGGACATCGCGCGCGTTTCCTCGACCTCGCCGGGCGAGCCGCGCAGCCGCTCGCGAGCCACCCACAGCGCCTCGGCGAACTCGTCGGTGTTCGCCCAGCGGTCATCGCGCTTCTTCTCGAGCGATTTCAAGATCGCCGAGCGAACCTCGGGCGGGACCCGTCCGTCGGGATCGGTTTCCTCGAACGGGCGCGGCGGATGCATGAGGTGGTGCATCACGTAGGCCTGCATCGAGTCGGCCTCGAAGGCCGATTGCCCCGTGAGCGTCTGGTAGAGCACGCAGCCGAGCGAGTACATGTCGCTGCGGCCGTCGATCACCTCACCCGCCTTGAGCACGCCGAGCTGCTCGGGTGAGCCGTACTTGAGCTTGCCCACGAACATGCCGGTGACCGTCATGCCCGCGGAGCCCGTCTGCTTCGCCACGCCCAGGTCGATGAGCTTCACGACGACCTGCCCTTCGGCGTCGCGCGTCAGCATGATGTTCTCGGGCGAGATGTCGCGATGGATGATGCCGCGCTTGTGCAGGTACCCGAGGGCGGACAGGGTCTGCATGCCGATGTCGAGCGTCGTGGGAATCGGGGGGGGGCCGCTCTTGGCGACGAATTCCGAGAGGTTCACCCCGTCGATGAACTCCATCACCATGTAGAAGGTGTGGTCCTTGTCCTCGGCGAAATCGATCTGGGCCGCGATGTTGGGATGCTTCAGCGAGGTGGCCAGCTTGGCCTCCTGCTGGAAGCGGCGCTGAGCGTCGGGGTCGTCCTCGATCTGGGGGCGCATCACCTTGATGACGCGGATCTCGTCCAGCAGGACGTGGCGGACCTTGTAGATCGCCCCCATCCCGCCCTCTTTGAGCTTGGCGATGACCTCGTATTTGCCTTCGATCAGGGCGGCCATGGGCTCTCTTTCCTCCGGCGGGGCGGGACGGCGAACAGAACGGATGATTATTCCACGACACGCGTTCCGCGCCGGACCGCTACAATCCCCGGTGTTGACTCTCACGAGAGACCTCGCCCACGCCCTCGACGACCTGCTCACGCGCTCCTTCGCTGAAGAGGGCGAGGACATCACGTCGCTGTCGGTCTTCGGGCCCAAGGCCCGCGTCGTGGCACGGATGGTCTGCCGCGAGGGCGCCGTCGTCGCCGGCACCGTCTTCCTTCCCCGCCTCTTCGCCTTCCTCCAGCCCGCCGCGACCGTGCGGGTGCTGGTGGCCGACGGCACGCGCGTGAAGGCCCGCACCTGCCTGGCCGAGGTGGAAGGGCCCGCCATCACGGTGCTCTTCGCCGAGCGCACCGCGCTGAACCTGGTGCAGCGGCTCTCCGGCATCGCCACTGCCACGCGGGCGTACGTGGATGCGCTCGAGGGTACGAAGACCGTGCTGCTCGACACGCGCAAGACCACGCCGGGGCTGCGCCTGTTCGAGCGCTACGCCGTGCGCTGCGGCGGCGGGACGAATCACCGCTTCGGCCTCTCGCACGCGTTCCTCATCAAAGACAACCACGCCGACGGCGCCGGCAGCGTGTTCGACGCGACGCGACGCGCCGTGGATTTCCGCGACCTGAACAAGAGCCTGCGCCGCCACCTGCTCGAGGTGGAGGCGCGCACCATCGACGAGGTGCATCAGGCGCTGGATGCTGGCGCCGAGCGCGTGCTGCTCGACAACATGGAAGTCGCCGAGATGGCGCGCGCGGTGGACGACGTCCACCTCTTCTGCGAGGCCACCGGCAGGGACGTTTCCGTGGAGGCCTCCGGCGGCATGACGCGCGAGAAGG
>JBDSFL010000353.1:0-3320 GCA_039919545.1 Thermoanaerobaculia bacterium
GATCAGCGCGTCAGGGCCTTCTCCACGTCCCCGATCTCCCGCGGTGATGCGCACGAGAGGCACTCGTTCCCGCCCGGCGTCACCAGGATGTCGTCCTCGATGCGCACGCCGATGTTGGCCCAGCGCGCGTCGACTCCCGCAGCCGCTTCCCCGATGTAGATCCCGGGCTCTACGGTGAGCACCATCCCGGGCTCGAGCTTCGTCTGCGCGGTGGTGTACTTGTCGTAGCGCTCCTCCGTGCGGATGTAACGGTAGCTTCCCGAGTCGTGCACGTTCAGCCCCAGCCAGTGCGAGGAGCCGTGCGGGTAAAACGCCTTGTAGGCGCGGCTCTTGATGATCTCGACGCGGTCTCCCTTCATGAGGCCGAGCTTGAGGAGTCCGTCCACGACGACCCCGACGGTCGCGTCGTACACCTCGTGGTACAGGACGCCCGGAGCCACCTTGGCGATGCCCGCTTTCTGGGCGTCGAGCACGATCTGATAGATCGCCCGCTGCTCGACGGAGAAGCGCCCCGACACGGGGTAGCTGCGGGTGACGTCGGCCGAATACATCGAGTACTCGCACGCCGTGTCGTTCACGATCATCTCGCCCGCGTTCATCCGCCGGTCCGCCCGGTCGTAATGCAGGACCACCGAGTTCGGTCCCGAGCCCACGATCGGGGGATACGCCATCCGCGCAGCGCCTCCCGCGAGGCAGCGCTCGACCATCCGGGCCTTGAGCTCGAACTCGTGAGCACCGGGCTTGACGCGCTCCATGGCCGCGCGATGGGCTTCGACCGAGAGCGTCGCGGCTCGCCGCATCAGCGCGATCTCGGTATCGTCCTTGACCAGCCTCAGCTGATGAACGAGCGGGCCGGCGTCGGCAATCGGCCGCGGCTCGGCCGCATCGGCCGTGGCCGCCTGCCAATCCGTGGTGAGCTTGCGCCCAAACTTTTCCTCACCTCCGTCCCGGTAAAAAAGAGAGCGGGCGGCCTTCAAGATCTCCGGAATCTTCTGGTCGAGCTCGGACAGCGAGAAGCCCCGATCGGCGTGATGAACGGCCCCCGCCCCCTCCGGACCCGTGCGGGCGCCGGTCCACTGTTCCTCGACGGGGTTGCGCGGACGCACAAATAGGAGATACTGCTTGCCCCGCTCGGCGTCCCGGAGGAAGACCGCCACCGCCTCGGGTTCGGACAGGCCAGTCAGGTACCAGAAGTCCGAATCCTGCCGATAGGGATCTCCGCTCACGCCCTCGGATTCCGGCGCCGCGTGGATCACGGCCACGGAGCCCGGCGGCAGCTTCTCGAGGAACCTCTGCCGATGTGCCGCGAAGAGCTCGGGCCCCGGAAGAGGGCTCGGGAGCGGAGGAGCCGCCGACACCGGAACGAAGGTGAGAGCGGCCGCGAGGAGAGACAGCATGCCTAGCCCGGAAATTCGCATCTGCCCATCATAGAAGCCCTGATTCATACCGCCCCGCTAACATACCGAAGAGGCCCGACACCATGACGAAAGAAACCATCACCACCGGATTTGCATCGCTCGGGCTGAACGAGAAGCTGCTGAACGTGCTGACCGCTCTCGGCTACGAGGAACCCACTCCCGTGCAGAGCGCCGCCATCCCTCCCCTCCTCGAGAAGCGCGACGTCCTCGCCCAGGCTGCCACCGGCACCGGGAAGACGGCCGCGTTCGCGCTGCCGATCATCCATCGCATCGCGCTGCTCCCCGCGGGGCGCACCTCGCCCGCCGCGCTCATCCTCGTCCCGACGCGCGAGCTGGCCATGCAGGTGGCCGACGCCACCCACCGCTACGGCAAGGAGCTCGGCATCCGCGTCCTGCCGGTGTACGGCGGCGCCTCGATGGACACGCAGCTGCGCGCCCTGAAGCGCGGTGTCGACGTCGTCGTCGCGACGCCGGGCCGCGCCCTCGACCACATCAACCGCAAGACGCTCAAGCTCGAGGACATCCTCACGGTGGTGCTGGACGAGGCGGACGAGATGCTCGACATGGGCTTCGCCGAGGACCTCGAGGCCATCCTGCGCGATGCGCCCGCAGGACGGCAGACGGCGCTCTTCTCGGCGACGCTGCCGCCGCGCATCTCGAAGATCGCCGCCAGCCATCTGAAGAACCCGGTCCCGGTCTCGATCGCGCGCGAAGGGGCTTCAGCGGGATCCATGCCGAAGATCCGCCAGACCGCCTTCGTGGTTCCGCGTGCCCACAAGCTGCCCGCCCTGTCCCGCATCCTCGACATGGAAGCCCCCACCGCGGCCCTGGTGTTCTGCCGGACGCGCAACGAGGTGGACGAGCTGACGGAGACGCTGAACGGACGCGGCCACCGGGCCGAGGCGATCCACGGCGGCATGTCGCAGGAACAGCGCGACCGCGTGATGAAGAAGTTCCGGGCCGGCACCGCCGAGCTGCTGATCGCGACCGACGTCGCCGCGCGCGGGCTCGACATCAAGCACCTCTCCCACGTCTTCAACTACGACGTCCCCTCCTCGCCGGAGGTCTACGTCCACCGCATCGGGCGCACCGGGCGCGCCGGCCGCGAGGGAATCGCCATCACGCTGGCCGAGCCGCGCGAGCACTGGCAGCTGAAGAACATCGAGAAGCTGACCAAGCAGAAGATCAGCACGGCCACCGTTCCCACCGTGGCCGACCTCAAGGCCCGCCGGCTCGACATCACTCGCGCGTCGCTGCGCGAGGCGCTGATCGAGGGCGGCCTCGAGCACTTCCGCGTCGTGGTCGATTCGCTCGCCGAGGAATTCGATCCGATGGAGATCGCCGCCGCCGCCGTGAAGCTGTTGCACGCGGAATCCGGCGGTGCCGCCTCGGAAGAGAAAGACATTCCGACGATCCGCATCGCTCCCCCCGCCCCGTTCCGGGCAATGGGGCAGATTCCCAGCAATCGGCCCCGTCCCTTCAATCCTTCCGGTCCGCCGACGCGCGAGCGCGAGCGCCCCACCGGCCCGCCACCGCCGCGCGACGGCAACGTCGTTCGCATCTTCGTGGGTGCAGGGCGTGACGGGAACGTACGTCCCGGAGACCTCGTCGGGGCGATCACGAACGAGGCCGGCATCGACCCCCGGCTCATCGGAGCCATCCAGATCGCCGACCGCTTCTCCCTGGTCGAGCTCCCGGACGGAATCGCCGACCGGGTGGTGAAGGCATTGAGGGGCGCGACCATCCGGGGGAACAAGGTACTGGTCCGACGCGACCGCGACGCCTAGCCGAGGGGCGATAAGGGCCTGCTGGCGGCGTTGTCGTCGGTCGACGTCGCTCGACGGGGCGCCGCCCCGCCTTCGCTCGCCTTCCTCCTCCGCCTTGCCATCAAACCCTTCTCGC
>JBDSFL010000583.1:0-5677 GCA_039919545.1 Thermoanaerobaculia bacterium
CATTCAGCGGCTGGATGTCCATCACCGGAACGTTGGGCAGTCCCTGCCCGAACCGGGCCCAAGTCTGTCCGCCATCTCCCGAGCGATAGAGGCCGATGAAGCTTCCTGCCCAGAGGACGTTTGCTTCCTGGGTGTCGGTCTCGAACGCGTTGATCGGGAGGTCGGGAAGTCCGGTCGGCTGTCCTGTATTCGACAGGGCGGTCCACGCGGCTCCCCCGTTCGTCGTCACCCACACGCGCTGCCGCTCGCTCCGCGGGTCGCTGCTCGCCACGTAGATCTTGTTCGGGTCGGCGCGATCGAGGCGCACTCGCGAGCGGAAGAGCCCAGGCGCATCGCCGGCCTTCGTCCAGTTGACTCCTCCATCGCTCGAGACCACGACCTGACCCTTCCGGTCCAGCAGAACCATCCGGTTGCCATCGGTCCGAGAGATGGAGAAATCGCTGATGTCGTCGATGACCGGCATCTCCTGCGAGAGCTGGGCCCAGCTGTCCCCGTTGTCCGCCGAGACCCAGATCTTCCGCTTCGTGTGCGTGTAGACCCGGAACGGGCCCGAAGGGCTGCCCAGCACGATCGTCGAGAACGATGCGTCCTTCGTGCTGGCCTCGGTCAAGCCGCTCACCGAGCGGCGAAAGGTCTGACCGCCGTCGGTCGACCGCTGGATGCCCTGATTCTGCGTCGAAGCGAAGATGAAGCTGGGATCGGTCAGGTGGAAGGTGCAGCCGAACCCGTCTCCCGTCGTCGTCTCACGCCACTCCGTCCCCGAGGTCCGGAAGCTGTTGCCGTTGTCCTGCGCGCCCACGGAGATCCGATCGGGGTTGGCGGGGTCCTGACAGAGACCCGAGACCAGGAACGAGAGCGTGCTCTTGTTCAGCGCCTTGAAGCTCGTTCCGCCGTCGCTGGACGAGTAGAGGCCACCGTCGTTCCCGACGAAGAGCGTGCCGTCGGAGCCGAACTCCAGCACGTGGAGGTCGGCGTGGAGATACGTGCGTTCCGTTCCCTTCCAGTCGGTCAGCCAGGTCCACGAGTCGCCGCCATCCGTCGTCTTCCACAGATCGGTCCCGCCGGCGTAGACCGTGTTCGGGCTGCCGGGATCGACCGCCATCACGTTACAGAAGGTGCCCTGGTTCTTCAGGATGTCCACCGTCGCGCTCGGCGCGTTCGTGGGAGCCTTGGAGCCGATGTTCGTGCCCTGCCAGGTTTCCCCTCCGTCCGAAGAGCGTGCGACATCGAGCTGAGCTCCATAACCGTCGATGAGAGCGTAGACGCGCTGGCCGTCGGTCGGTGAGAGCGCGATCTCGATCCGTCCCCGCGTGGTGGCGTCGCCCGGAAGGCCGCTCACCTTCTCGGCCCACGTCACACCCGAATCCGTCGACTTGAAAATCGAGCCGGGAAGCGACGGACCCCAGGTCGCGGCGAGCACCGTGCTCGGCTGCGAACTCGAGCGCACGAGGCGTGTGGCGAAGGGCGTGGCCTCGCCGAAGAGAACCGGAGCCCATGAATCGCCGCCGTCGGTGGAGCGCTGCACTCCCCGATCGCCTGCCGCCAGCAAGGTGTCGGGACTCTGCGGGTCGACGAGGATCTGCCAGAAGTACGAGGCGGGCGACGAGGTCCCCACTCGCCACGTGTCGCCGCCGTCGTTGGAGATCAGAATGCCGACCCCGACGCGCAAGGGATATCCGGCGCTCCGGGCGTTCCCCAGACGAAACGAGGAGGCATCCGCGCAGCCGGTCCCTGCATAGACCCGATTCGGCTGCGAGGGGGCGATCGCGACGGCCCCCATCTGGAGGATACCGACGTCGGCGGTCACGAGAGACCACGTCGTTCCGGCGTCTTTCGTCCTCCAGACCCCGCCTCCCGCCGACGCGATGAAGATCACGTTCCGGTCGGAAGGATTGACTGCCACGCCCGAGACGAGACCGCTGTCGTCCGATTGAACCGAAGGGAGCCGATGAGTCCGAACCGTCGGTCCGAGAGTGCTCCAGACGGGCGCCGCCAGCGGCCCCACGCCCAGGCCGCCTCGGCCGCCGCGCGCCGTCTCCTCGCGCTCTACCTCGGCGAGCCGGGAGCGCGCCGCGCGAGAGAACAGTTCGCTGAGGTCGCGCGTGCCGTATCGTTTGGCGAGCCCCTCCTCGTACTTCTCCTGAGCGGATCGGCGGAAGGCGCCTTCCTCTGCCGGCTCCTCGATACCAGGCGCGGGGTGAGTTTGCGCCCCCGCCGGAAGCGAAGCCAGGAGAGCGATGACGCAGGAGGCAAAGAAGCGGAACAGGGCACTTTTCATGGTTTTCTCACTCTTGGAGGAGTCCTTGCTCGAGTACGTTTCTACCGCCACCGAATGATGTGCTCAACGCAATTGTAGGGTTCCGCCAGACCCTTGGCGCAAGGCGATGCGTTCCAAAAGACGAATCGATCATCAGTCGAGCGGGCGTCGGCTTTTTCAACGAGTCGCGACTATAGCCGTCTGCCCACTTTTGCTTCGACAGACCGGATCAGATGTCGAAGGCGCGCCGAAGCGCTCTGGTGATCAAGTACGTTCAATTCTGCAGGAAGCTGCTAATATGCTTTTGTGCGGACCACGGTCGAGCTCCCCGACGCGCTCTTTCGACGGGTCAAAGCGCGTGCCGCGATGACGGGTACGACACTGAAGGCCGTCGTCAAGCGCGCTCTCGAGCAGGAGCTGAGGGAACCAGACATGTCTTCGGTCGCACGCGCGCGACCAAAACGCAGCCGTCTTCCCGTCTTCCGGCGCGTTCCAGGCCGGACGCTTCGAGCGCTTTCCAACGCAGACCTTTTCGGCATCCTCGAAAAGGAGGATGGTGCCCGTGTCTCTCGCCGCTGACCTGCCCGACGTCAACGTCTGGCTCGCGCTGAGGTTCGCGGAGCACGTCCACCACGAAAGAGCGCGCCGATACTGGTACGAACAGGCTCTGGAGCAGATTGCGTTCTGCCGAGTCACGGCGCTCGGCTTCCTTCGCCTCGCAACGAATGAGAACGTGACGGGAGGGTATCCCCTCTCTCTCCCTGAAGCCTGGAGCGCCTACCGGCGTTTTCGGGGAATTCGAGGGGTATCGCTGGCCACGGAGCCGGAGGGCTGCGAAGCGGTGCTCGATCGCCTGATCACGAAGGCTCGCCTTCCGCCGCGCCTCCTGACGGATGCCTACCTCGCCGGGTTCGCGGAGGCGGGTGGGTTCCGCCTCGTCACATTCGACGCGGACTTCGCGCTCATCCCGGGGCTCGACCTCCTTCGGCTCGAAGTGTAGGAAACGGTTTCGGTTCATCCCCATGGTCCCCCTGTCCGTTCGCTCGCGCCCCGGATCTCAATCCGCGGTGAACGACACGAGCTCGACGGGCGCAGAGGCGACGCTGAGCGTGCCCACCTTGTTCGCCGCGGTTGCGTTTTCCGTGAACCAGACGTTGCCGTCGGGGCCGATCGCGATCCCGATCGGAAGGCTGGCCGCCGTCGGAATCGGAAACTGGGCGCCGACGCCCGTGATGCTGATCTTGCCGATCCCGTTGGCGCCGTTCGCGGCGTACCAGAGGTTTCCATTTTCAGGGGTGATGTTCAATGGCCCGGAACCTGGGGACAAGGGGAACTCCGTGATGACACCGGCGGTCGTGATCCGCCCGATTTTGCTCCCCAGGTTCTCGGTGAACCACAAATTGCCGTCTGATCCGGCGGCGATTCCGTAGGTCCCGCTGTTCACGGTGGGAACGGGAAACTCGGTGATGACGCCCGCGGTCGTGATCCGACCGATGTTGTTGCCGTTCTGCTCGACGAACCAGAGGTTGCCGTCCGAACCGGCCGCCATCCCGGCCGCCCTCGAGAGCGCCGTTGGGATCGGGAATTCCGTGATGACGCCACCGGTGGTGATCCGTCCGATCTTGTTCACCGAGTTGCCGTGCTCCGTGAACCACAGGTTGCCGTCGGAACCCACGGCGATGCCCCATGGCTGGCTGTTGGTGAGCGGAAGGACGAACTCCGTGATGACTCCCCCCGTCGTGATCCGGCCGATCCGGCTTGCGCCACCCTCGGTGAACCAGAGCGCGCCGTCGGGGCCGGTGACGATCCCGATCGGGGCGGCGTTCGCAGCGGGAATCGGGAACTCCGTGATGAGCCCGGCCGTCGTGATCTTGCCGATCCTGTTGACACCGCCGGCTCCGGCGCTCTCACAGAACCAGAGATTGCCGTCCGGCCCCGACGTGATTCCAAACGGAGCGCTCGCCGCGGTGGTGATCCCATATTCCACGATCGTGGCGACCGAAAGCGCCCGGGAGGCCAGGAGCGCGCTCAGAAAGCTGACGGCGATGAAGGCGTTGACGGAGCGGAAACGGGTCCTCGAGGGTCGCGGTGTGTTCATGCGGGAGTTCCTTCTCGTACTGGGATGTGCGAATCATACGATGCCACGCGTGCTCGAGGTCGAGCAGCCCTGCCCGCTTCCAAGCTCTCGGGAGAAATTCCCGGAACGGGAGCTGCCTCGAGGGATCAATCGAATCCCCTACACTCTGAGGGTTTCACCGGAGGAGACGTGACCATGACGATCGACTCGCCGGAATCCCGCGTCAGTGACTTCGATTTCATCATCGGCAGCTGGAACGTTCACCACCGCCGCCTGGATGAGCGACTCTCCGGCTGCACGCACTGGACCGAGTTCGAGGGCACGTCGACGACGCGCAAGGTCCTCGGGGAAGCCGGGAACCTCGAAGACAACGTGCTCGCGATGCCTGATGAAACGTATCACGCCGTCGCCTTGCGCTCCTTCGACACCCACACGCAGGAGTGGTCGATCTGGTGGCTCGACGGCCGCAACCCGGGAAGGCTCGACCCACCGGTCGTCGGAAAGTTCGCGAACGGAACAGGCCTTTTTTTCGCCAACGACGTTCTGAACGGAAGACCCATCCGCGTGCGGTTCACGTGGTCGATTCCGGAGCCTGACCGGCCGCGCTGGGAGCAGGCTTTCTCCGATGACGACGGCGCGAGCTGGGAAACCAACTGGACGATGACCTTCGAACGCCCCCTCCGGTGAATGGCAACTGATGAAAAAAGGGGAGAAGCCTCGCGACCTCTCCCCTGCTATTCCCGGAATGACGACGACCTGAGTCTTCAGACCTCGTCGTCCAGGTCCGCCGCGATGACCGGCGTTTCGTCGTCGAAGTAGAGCTCTTCGGCCTCCTCGGGCACGGGAGGAATCTCCTCGCGCTCGATGACGACGTTTCTGTAGAAGTCCATGCCCGTGCCGGCGGGGATGAGACGGCCGACGATGACGTTCTCCTTGAGGCCGCGGAGCAGGTCGATGCGTCCCGCGATGGAGGCCTCGGTGAGCACGCGCGTCGTCTCCTGGAAAGAGGCGGCCGACACGAACGAGTCGGTGGAAAGCGAAGCCTTCGTGATGCCCAGGAGCAGCGGACGACCCTGTGCCGCCTTGCCGCCCGCGTTCACGATGCGCTCGTTCTCCTCGTTGAACCGGAACCGGTCGACCTGCTCGTCGACGAGGAATTCCGTGTCGCCGACCTCTTCGATTCGCACGCTGCGCATCATCTGGCGGACGATGACCTCGATGTGCTTGTCGTTGATGCCGACGCCCTGCGACCGATAGACCTCCTGGATCTTGTCGGTCATGTACTTCTGCAGCTCCTTCTCGCCCTTCACGGCGAGAATGTCGTGCGGCGAGGGGTCGCCCTC
>JBDSFL010000604.1:0-5649 GCA_039919545.1 Thermoanaerobaculia bacterium
CACGGTCTGGAGATGAAGGATGTGCAGCGCGTGCTGCTCACCCATGCGCACCAGGATCACTTCGGCCTGGCTGCCCGCGTGGCGGATGCTTCCGGAGCTCGGCTCCTGGGCGGCAAGGGGGACGAGCGCGGCTTCGCCATGGAGCGGAACGCGAAGATGCTCCTCGACGCGATGGCGCGGGCCGGCTTCGACCTTCTGTCGCGATTGGCCGTCGTGGGCTCCATTGCGTGGGTGGATCGCTTCGCCGAAGCGATCGAGAGCTGGGATGCTCTCGACGGCGGTGAAGTGCTTTCCGGCGACGGTTACCAGGTGCGGGTGCGCCCGGCTCCGGGCCACACGCCGGGCAGCCTCACCTTCGAGGTGCCGGAAGCGGGTGTTCTCTTCACGGGCGACACGGTGCTCCACGCCATCACGCCGAACGCCGTCGTGATGGAGGATCCCGAGAGCCCGGGCGAGCCGTTTCGCAGCCTCTCGCGCTACTTCGAGACGCTGGATGCGATCAACGAGACGAACGGGAACGCGACGCTTCTCACAGGACATGGACGCTCGATCTCGAACTACGCGGGCCACCGGTCGAACGTGGCCCGGCGTGCGGGGTTGCGGCAGAGAAACATCGAGGCCTGTCTCGGCAGCGGGCCGAAGACGATCCGCGAGCTGGTATCCAGTATTTTCCCGAGGGTCACCGCGCTGAACGTGTTCCTCGCCTTTTCCGAGATCGCGGGCTTCCTGATGTATCTCGAGGACCTCGGGCGCGTGGAGATGCTTCGCGAGCGACGGCGCGATCGCTACCGCCTGACGATCGCCGCCTGAGCGGCGGTCAGATCCGGTGCGCCAGCGACCCAGCGCCCAATCCCAGCCCCGGCGCGCGCTCAATCCTTCGGGAGCCAGGACCGCAGACGGCGAGCCACGGATTCGGCGCTCGGCGGATCCAGATTCGAGAGCACGATGATCGTCGTTCCCCCCGTCAGATTCATCTCGACGACGCCGTTCACGCCCGGCGATCCGCCGGCAAAGCCGAAACCGCCCCGGTGAGGCCCCGGCACGGACTGCGCCGCCGGCTTGGCGTCCTTGTCACCCAGAACCCACCCGGTCCACTCGTGGTTGACGAGCTTGTCTGCGCGCAGGGCCGCATCGAGCCGCAGCAGATCGTGCGCTGTGGAGTAGCCGCCCCCCGCGGAGCTCGCCCGCGCAGGGAGCGTGTAGATGTTCGAGCGGCGGCCCGGCCCCACGCGCCGGGTGTAGCCGGTCGCACGGTTCTTCGTGACCGCGTCCTGCTCGTAGACGCCGGTGTCCGTCATGCCCGCGATCCGGCAGACGTGCTGAGAGACGGCCTCGGCGTAGTCGAGTCCCGTGAGCTTCTCCACGATGAGACCGAGGACCACGTAACCGGCGTTGGAGTATTCCTTCCGGGCGCCGGGGGCGAAGAGGAGCGGCTGGTCGGCGAAGAGCGGCACGAAGTCGGACAGCTTGCGGAGATTTTCCTTCGAAGTCGCCTGGTATTTCTCACCGAAGATGTCTCCGAGGCCGGATGACATCGTCACCAGGTGCCGCACGGTGATCGTGCCGGCCGAGGGAATGCGGAGCTCGGTCAGGATCTTGGCGATCGGATCGTCGAGATCGAGCTTCTTCTCCTGCGCGAGCTGGGCGACGAGGATCTGCGTGAAGACCTTGTTGATCGAGCCGATGTTGAATTTCGTGTCGAGCCTGTTGGGAACATCGAAGTCCTCGTTCGCCATGCCGTAGGCTTTCTCGAAGAAGACCTTCCCCTTGCGCGCCATGAGCACGACGCCCGAGAACGCCTGGCTCGCGGCGAGCCGCGCGACATGAGCTTCGGTCGCCGCGGCGGCCTCCTGGTCAGAGGCCTTCGGCCCGCCGTCGGCCTCGGTCTCACTCTCAGGCCCCGCGGCCTCGAGCTGGACCGAGACGATGCCGTGGGGGTCGAGCTCGAGCATCAGCTCCTGGGTCTCGCGGCTCTTCTTGGAGCGAATGAGCGCCCGTGGGCCGTCCGGGCCCGCGGCAAGCGGGCGCAGCAGCTCGTATGGGCCGTCCGCCGCGAGATCCTTCAATCGCGCCACACGCGGTTCGACCGGCCGGCGCTTCAGCGCTTCGGCGGAGAACGACTCGACCACGAACTGGCGGATGCCCGCTTCGTCCCCCGAGTTCAGGACGGAGAGGAGGCGTGTGATGCGCGCATCGAGCACCGCCGGCGCCTGGCTCGCGACTTTTTGCTTGGGTCGGGTCTCGACCTCGACCTGCGCACGTGCCGGCGCGGTGAAGAGCGCCGAGAAGAGGACGACGACGACGAGGACCAGCTTCTTGTTCATGAGTGCCTCCATCAGGAGGTGGACTCTACGAACGCGTGTGACGAATCGATGACGGGATCTGTAGCTCTTCCGGGGCCCGCGGCGCGCGTGGCGCCTGCGGCAAGGTGAACGAGAACGTCGCGCCGTGACCGAGCTGGCTCTCCACGCGAATGCCGCCCCCTTGGAGCGTGACGAGCCGGTGCACGATCGCCAGCCCCAGCCCCGCCCCCCCCGACTCGCGGGACCGCGACGGATCGGCTCGATAGAGCCTCTCGAATACGTGCGGAAGATGCTCGGGCGCGATTCCCTCGCCCGTGTCGCGGACCGCAAGCTCGATGAATTGCTCGTCGGGAACGCCGCCGGAGATCCGGACGGTTCCTCCGGCAGACGTGTGACCGATCGCATTCGCGATCAGGTTTCGCAGCACCTGGGCGAGGCGCTGAGGGTCCGCGTGGACCTGCGGGAGCCCATCGGACACGTCGTTGCACACCGTCACGCCGGCCGCTTCTGCGCCATGACGCATCGCCTCGAGCGCCAGCGCGCAGGTCTCTCTCGGACAGACGCTCGAGATTCTCAGACGCAGCGTGCCGGCCTCGGCTTGCGCCAGCTCCTGAAGATCGTCGACCAGCCCCGACAGCAAGAGCGCCTCCTCGTACAGGGACGCGATCAGGGAGGGGTCGGCTGCCGAGAGCCCGTCCGTGACGGCCTCGAGCTGACACCTGATGTTGGTGAGCGGGGTGCGCAGCTCGTGCGCCACGTCGCTCACCAGGTTTCTGCCCAGCTTCTCGCTCGTTTCCAGAGCCTCGGCCATCTCGTTGAACGCGCGCCCCAGCTCCCCGATCTCGTCCTCACTTCGAATGCTGACCCGCGGCCCGAGCCTGCCGGCCCTGAGCCGGGCGGCCGCGCGGGTCAGCTCTTCCACCGGTCCGAG
Source organism: Thermoanaerobaculia bacterium (assembly GCA_039919545.1). Lineage (GTDB taxonomy): Bacteria > Acidobacteriota > Thermoanaerobaculia > UBA5066 > UBA5066 > JBDSFL01. The sequence goes on from JBDSFL010000604.1 coordinate 3,235, forward strand.
AATGCGGCGAGACACAGCGGCCAGGAGCGCGAGCGCGAGCAACCCAGCACCGCCGACCGCGACGATGAGCCAGCGATCGAGCGAACCGACGAAGGCGACCTCCTCGGCGCTCCTCGTCACACCGAGCCGGGGAAGCACGAAGAGCGTTCCGATCGGGCGGCCGTCGAGCCGGCTCGAGAGTGCGATCCCGCGCGGCGAGAGGAGCCGGATCTCCCGCAGTCCACCCGACTCGTCTGACCAGGACACGCGCAGGACCCCTCCCGATCGCGTGGCGCTTCCCGCCTTCATCGAGCGGGAGAGGGCCACGACCTGTCCCGAAACGTCCACCAGAACGGCGTTCACCCCCTGCGCGGAGGCCAGGCGGGAAAGCACGGGCTCGATCCCGGCCCATTCGTGCGCTGCGTCGAAGGCGCTTTCGAGCGCGGACGTATCGAAGGGCGGGGGAAGTAGCGGTCCGCGAACGATCCGTTCCTCCTCCAGGCGCCGGAATTCGCGTCGCGTCACGCGGCTCATCAGGAGCGCGACCGCCGCCAGGGAGACGAGCAGGATTGCGGCCGTGGCGAGCGCGAGCCGGAAGCGTAGTCCTCTCGTCCGGCGCGGCTTCATTCCGGATCCGGCGCGCCCTGGTCGACGGAGTCGTCCAGCTTGTACCCGATGCCAAACACGGTGACGATGATCGAAGGCGCACGGCCCGGAGCCTCGATCTTCCGTCGCAACCTCGTGACATGGGCGTCGATGGACCGCTCCAGCCCGTCGAAATCGGATCCGAAGGTCTGCTCGACCAGCTCGTCGCGCGTGAAGGTCCTGCCCGGAAAACGGGCGAAGGTGACGAGGAGCCCGAATTCGGCCCGCGTGAGGCGGACCTCCTCGCCGCGCACGAGCACCTCGTGGCGCGCAGGGTCCAGCCGGAGGGAGCGAGTCACGAGGACGCGCTGAAGCCGGCTCCCGGGGCGCGCGCGCCGCAGGATGGCTCGGACGCGCGCGACGAGCTCGCGGGGGCTGAAGGGCTTCGTCACGTAGTCATCGGCCCCCGCGCCGAGGCCCGCGAGCGTGTCGTCTTCGGTGGAGCGCGCGGTGAGCATCAGCACCGGCACCTCGGACTCGGCGCGAATGGCCCGGCAAACGGCGAGGCCGTCGATCTCCGGGAGCATCAGATCCAGCACGACGAGGTCGAACGTTCGCGCGCGCGCCGCAGCGAGTCCATCGCGTCCGGTGTGGGCCACGGTGACGTCGAAGCGGCCGTGCTCGAGATACAGCCGTAGCGATGCGGCCGTCTTGCGGTCGTCCTCCACGACGAGGATCGCGGGCGCGCGGTCGCTCACGCCCGCGATTCTCCGCCTTCCCGTGACGAAATCGTGACGGTAGGCCGATTCCCAGGGCACGATCGGATGCGACCGGTGGAACGTCACCCCCGCGCGTGGCCGTCTCTGGAGGCCAGCGGGCGTCAATGCGAAGGCGACGCGTCCGCGGGTGGCTCTACCTGCATAAGCCTCATGCCCCCGAGGTGATGCTCCGGATCCCCTTCGTCCTGGAAATCGATCTGGCGCCATTCGCCGTGAGCGTTCTCCGCCAGCACCCTCACGGCTCCGTCCGTGGAGGGCGACGCTCGATGGACCCGGAAGCGGGTATTCACCTCGCGAATCTCCGCGGTGACGGCGAGGCGTTCGGAGACAGAGCGATGTTTGAGCGCGTCCTTCGTGAAGCTTCTCTCGAAGAACGCCGTCATGCGCGCAACGTCTCCGGAATTGAAGGCCTCGAAGTATTCGGAGACGCGGCGTCCCAGAGGCGTGTCTGGGAATACGACCGTCCGCGCATTCCCGGCCGGATTCGCGTTCGGGGGTCCGGCGGGCTTGGAACGCGGCGACGACGGGAGCACGATCGGCGACGGGTCAATGCGCTGCAGGCGCACACGCCGATGCTTCTGATCGAGCGAGATCACGAATTTTTCGAGGATTGCCGAGCCGATGAGAACGGTCGACGCCTGGTTCAGGGTGATGGGGGGATCGGGAAATTCGAACGCTCCGAGTCGGAGGCTCCCGTTCAAAATTCCTTCACGCGGATGATACGAGCCCACCTGCGGTCCGCTCGCGATCTCCCGGCTCGCCACGAGCGGCTCGCGATACGGAAACGAACCCTCGGCGCTCCGCGGAATGAGCAGAGCCCGGCTCGCCCCCGTGTCGAGGACGGCGGGCATCGTCTTTCCCGCCACGCTCACGGAGACCGTGAACTCCTCGTGGCCCGCCCGGCGATACGCGAGCACGCTCTTGCCGTCGGCGGGAGGGAGAGCGCCCTGCTCCAAACGGAACCGGGAGGCGGGGTAATCGATCGTGGCGATCAGCTCGCGGTAAGCGTTCAGCCCCAGCACCCCATCGGCATCGATCCCCTCGAAGAAAGGGTCGACGAGGGCCGTGATCC